>JBCCLV010000018.1:0-44437 GCA_039026695.1 Bacteroidota bacterium | reverse complement strand
ATCCAATACAGATTTGAGTTGACGATAGAAGTTGGCCTCAGGTATGTGAGCTGATAGATTGAAAGAAGTAAACAGCTTGGGTTGATAGATTTTTTTACCCTGCATCAGTTTCTTTTAAATATAACAAATAACGACTTAATGACAACCTAATCAACTAAATATATTTGAGTTGTGCAACAGACACAAGCACTATCATCCATAAGCTAACTGCACTATTTGCAAAGACTAGTGTTATCAGATAATTTTATGGATATTTGAAAAGTCCAGCTTACGGATGATAGTTGGACGTTATATGCCAATACTACGTGGAGATCTAGACCATGAACAAACTCAACGAACAGTATTTTGAAACAAAGAGAAAACACAAAGAGTCCTACAAGAAAGGTGGCTTTGGGGTTTCAATTGTTGTGTTGATAATCACTGTTTCTGTTTACCTCTACTCCAACCGAGATTATTTATTCAACAGCTCCGAGATAACAACGAACGAACTCCTTTCAAGTATCACAGAATACACTTCTGAACCGCTTATTTTTGAAGACAGTCTATTTCGAATAACAATTCCAGCAGGTTTCAACTTTGGAACTCTGGACAACAAATCACGACTTGTAGCCAACGATTCGGCTGGATTGTTTCTACTTGTTAAAGTTCAAGGTTATACGGGTGACTACTCAAATTTGACTGAACGTTGGGAGAACAGACTTAACGATTCCAACAACAGAAAATACACCATGAAGCTATACGAACTGGATAGTTTGAACTCCTTTCGAGCCGAACTGGCAACTGTAGCAGTGAACGACGGAACTAACAACTTCGAAGGTCTTATCAAAATGATACATTCGAACTCCACTCTATATATAATTCAAGGAACATCCCTCAAAAAAGATTGGGCTGTCGTATGAACAAAGTCCGAGAAGTCATTGCTTACAAACAATATTTTGAGGAGTTTCTGAACAAGCAAACGACTAAAGTTCAGGACAAGATTTTCAAGATTATTGAAGCAATTGAGACTCTCGAACGAGTTCCTAGTAACAACTTGAAACATTTGACCGGAACGGATGGACTTTATGAGGCAAGGGTTCAATTGGGGTCGAACATTTGGAGAGTGTTTTGCTTTTTTGATGGTGACCAACTGGTGATTCTACTGAACGGATTCCAAAAGAAGACTCAGAAAACACCCAAGAAGGAAATTGAAAGAGCTGAACTTTTAATGACAGAATATTATCAAGACAAAGCAAACGAACATGGAAACTAAATCTTGGAAAGCGATAAAAGATGACGTCTATGGGAAGAAAGGAACTCCTAGACGAGATCAACTCGAACGAGAAGTTGAAGGGCTAAAAATTGGTCTCCTTCTTCGTCAGGCACGTGAACAAAAACAATTGACCCAACAGCAACTTGGTGAACTGGTAGACAAGAAGCGAACCTATATTTCTAGAGTTGAGAACGATGGGAGCAACTTGACTCTTAAGACGCTTTACGATATTGTCGAGAAAGGTCTCGGTGGCAAAGTAACCATCAGCATTGACTTATAAAAACAGCGCTGTAACAAGTGCTAAAGTTTCATATGCCAAAGTGATTCTAGCCTATTTCAGTGCAGTCCGATCGCCAATCTGCGCCTTCTGTAAGCGACTATTCTTTCAGTGAGTTTTATGGTTCTGGATTTTCACTTTCTAAACGCAGCAGTTTTCTGAGACTTTTGTGCGTGTGGCGCAGATCTGCTATTTTAGTTCTTTGTCAGTAAAGTGTGGGCATACGCACTTTAGCTGGACGCTATGTCTTATTGCATCAAAGAAAGATATATGCACATTTATGGAATTTAGAGTTCTCTCGCATCTCACTAAGAAAAAGATCATGAAACACCTCACACTACTTTTAGTACTTCTTACTAACCAAACTTTTTCTCAAACATTCACCGAACGAGAACTTAAAACCAAGATTAACGAGGTTACTATTTACGTTCAGGGTGGACTGGTAATGCGAACGGGAAAGATTGAAATTCCGCAAGGGAAATCTATTCTGCGAATTAAGTTACTTTCACCACACATTGATGACAAAAGCGTTCAAGTGAAAGCAACAGGTGAATTCACAATTTTGTCAGTGAATCACAAACTCAACTACTTAAACACTCTCAAAAAGGATGAGAAAATTGATAGTTTAAAGAAAGAGATTGAATCCTTAGATTTTGAAATTTCAACTGCTGAATCCAGACTTCAAATACTATCAGAAAAGCAAAGCCTACTAGACGAAAACAAATACTTGGGAGGAGAGACTTCTGGCGCTTCATTGACTCAAATTAAACAAGCTATAGACTTTTACGACCGTGAGTTGACAACCATTAAGAAACAGGAAATCAAGGTGAAACTTAAAATCAAGGAACTCAATAAGGAAAAGAACAAAATCACCCAAGAAATCTCGAACGTGCAGGGTGAAGATGAATTACCGACAAGTGAAATCGAAATAAGAGTCGACTCTAAAAACAAAACTAGCGGTAATTTCCAAATCACCTATTTAGTCGCCAATACTGGATGGTATCCCAAATATGACGTAAGAGTAGCCAATGTGGATCTACCATTGGAACTAAAATACAAAGCGGATATTTATCAGAATACGGGTGTTGATTGGGAGAATGTTAAACTGAAACTATCAAATGGGAACCCTAATCAAAGTGGTGTCGCTCCAGAACTCGAAACATGGTATTTAAACTATGCCCGTAACACAATTCTAAACAGATCAACTTATTGGGTTATTTCAAACTCTGTACGTAATGTTTCAGGTAAAATATTAGACGAAAATGACGAACCACTACCGGGCGCAACTGTGCATGTAAAAGGCACAACTGTTGGAACAATTACGGATAATGAAGGTAATTACTCCTTGACCCTTCCAAATGGAGCAACTCATTTGTCAATATCATTTGTTGGATTTGTGACACAAGAACTCCCAATAACATCACAAAAAATAAGTGCCCGGTTAGAACCTGATGCAATGGCATTGGAAGAAGTTGTTGTCGTTGGATATGGAGTATCTGACGCTTTGCAAGGAAAGGCTGCCGGTGTGAGAATTAGAGGAAATAGCAGCATCGCACGTGAAGCTGCTGTAATCACGACCACAACAATTGAAAATCAAATTACAGTTGAATTTGAGGTTGATGAACCCTATTCTGTTAAATCAAATGGTGAAAAACTTTCAGTGGATCTCAACAGCTTTGAAATTGAAACGATCTATGAGTACTATGCTGTTCCAAAACTTGACAAGGACGCATTTCTTATCGCTCGAATAATGAATTGGGATCAATATAACTTGCTTGAAGGTGAAGCGAACTTATATTTCGAAGATGCTTATGTAGGTAGATCAATTCTTGATGCTCGGTCTTTGGAGGATACTTTGAACATTTCACTAGGAAGAGACAAAAGCATTGTGATTGGTCGTGAAAAGGTTGACGATTTTACCAAACGAAAAACAATTGGCAGCAACAAGATCGAAAGTCGAGGATACAAGATTATTGCCCGAAACAAGAAATCACAGAACATTAAATTGACACTTTTCGATCAAATCCCCGTTGCAGCAATTAGTAACATAACTGTATCACCTGTTGAACTTTCAAACGGAAAACTGAACGAAAAAACTGGCGAGTTGACTTGGGAACTTGAACTGCAACCTCAACAACAGAAGGAACTGAATTTGAGCTATGAAGTGAAGTACCCGAAGAACGAAAAAGTAATACTGAAATAAAAATAACAAGACATAACAGACACTAAAATGAATATGCGAACTGAGCACTTTAGAAGGAAAATGCTAAACAGAAGTTTCTGTACATCTTGCAACTCGGGCGCATACTCATTTTAGTTGAGCGTTGTGCTCAATTAAATCAAGGTATGAAAGACACTATTCTAATTACAGGAGTTAGCAGAGAAGAAGGGCTTGGTTTTGAAACCGCTAAACAACTGCATAATTCTGGCCATAAAGTAATCATAACTGCTAGGAATGAGGATAAGGTAAATGAACTTGCTAAAAGAATTGGAACTGATGGATTAGTCGTTGACATTACGAATCAAGAGTCCATAGATAGCCTAGTCCAAAAATTTGAAAAGAAGTATGAAACGTTGGACGTATTGATCAATAACGCAGGAGCATTTTTTGACATGGGGACACAACCCTTGGAAGTTGAGATGAACTTTGCTAAAAGTGCATTTGACACTAACTTATTTGGAGCATGGAGAATGATTCAAGCATTTACCCCATTTCTCCGAAAGAGCCATAATGGGAGAATTGTCAACGTTTCTAGCGGAGCAGGTTCATTTGAAGATCCAGTCTTTGGATTACCAGTACATCAAGGTATCGTCCCAACATATGGACTAACGAAACTTGCTTTAAACGGTCTAACGGTCAAACTTGCCCGACAGCTTCAAGACTAAGTAAAAATTAACTCAGTCTGTCCTGGATTTGTTGCTACATATCCAGGAACGGCAGAGTATGGAGCAAGACCTGTTGAAGAAGGAGCTAAAGGAATTGTATGGGCTGCAAACTTGGATAAAGATGGCCCTACAGGAGGATTCTTTAGAGATGGTCAGCAATTAGAATGGTAATCATTTGAACCAACCCTAATCTAGATTATGAAAGAACAAGAAAAAGTCTTCGTAGCTACTGCAAAAGACCTTCAATAATGGCTCTCCAAAAATCACACATCTAAGACTAGTTTTTGGCTCGTTAAATGGAAGAAGGACTCAGACAAACCATATATTACTTATGATCAGATGGTCGATGAACTAATTTCTTACGGATGGATAGATAGCTTACCTAAAAACTTAGACAACCAAAAGACCATGCATCGAATTTCCCCCAGAAATCCCAAAAGCAATTGGTCTAAAGTGAATAAAGAACGTGTAGAAAAGCTAATTAAAAAGGGTAGAATGCACGATGCAGGAATTAAGATGATAGAACAAGCCAAGAAGAACGGGACTTGGAATTTTCTTGATGATGTAGAAGAATTAATAATTCCTCACGATCTGGAAACGGCCTTGAAAACAAACAAGAAGGCAAAATTTTATTACAACCGTTTTCCAAATTCATCAAAACGAAATATTCTTGAATGGATTAAGAATGCTAAACAAGCTTCAACTAGGTAAAAACGAATTGAGGAAACTGTTAAAAAGGCTACACAAAATATCAAGGCCAACCATCCTAAAGGAAGGGACGCTGGACCAAAATAAAAAACTGAGCACAACAAACCGCTACCGCACATGTGCATCGTTTTTCATTGTATCGTCCTAAAATAAGTTGACTCTTTTTAGTGTAACTAACTCAGAGTCAAACATGGAAAGACACAAAAGACCTGGCAATGAATTAGACTTCCAAAAGAGGTATTCATTTGCTTTCAAAAAGCAAGCTGTTGAGCCAGTTCTCAACGGACAAATGTCGCAGCGATATGCAGCTGAAAAATTCGGAGTATCGAGAAATACATTAGCTTCATGGTGTAGAGAATTTGGTATGGAAAAGAATCCAAAAAATCAATCAAAAAACAAGGAGATCAAGAAGCTCAAAGACAAGATCGAAGAACTCGAACTCATCAAAGATATCCAACAGGATATGCTAGCTATCTTACAAAAACAAGTAGGTACAGACGAGTTGGAAAAGCACTTACCCGAGCAGTTGTTCGAAGAGATTCAAAAAGCCGCAAAAAAGTTAAAGTGAAGTATCACTACCAACTCCTCGGGAAAAGTAAACAGGCTTATTACCAACATAAGAAGCGAACTACAATCAGAGACGAAAAGGAAGAAATCGTCTGCCAACTCGTTCGTGAAATCAGATACCTCATGCCTCGAATCGGAACACGTAAAATCTACCACATGATCAAACCAAAACTGGAACAGCAAGGGATCAAAATCGGTAGGGATAGCCTGTTCAATATTTTAAGAAAACGGTTTTTACTGGTCTCTAAACGAAGAAAATATCAAATCACTACTCAATCTAAACACCACTTCTTTAAACATCCAAACAGGATCAAAAATCTTCAAATCCATGCTCCTGAACAAGTTTGGGTGGCTGATATCACTTACATCAAAACATCCCAGGGTTTCGCCTACCTTCACCTCATTACCGATGCATACTCCAAACAGATCATGGGGTATCAACTCACCGACAACCTACGTATTGAATCCGCTATCAATACATTGAAAATGGCTTTGAAAAATAGACAATACTCGAACCATCTCATCCACCATTCCGACAGAGGTTTGCAATACTGCCATCAAGATTACATCAACCTGCTCCAACAGCAAGATATCTCCATCAGTATGACCACCAAATATGATCCATATGAAAACGCAGTTGCAGAACGAATCAACGGTATCCTAAAAGATGAATTTGACATAGGTGAAGGATTTATCAGCCGATCTCAAGCAACTCAATGGATTAAAGAATCCATACATCTTTACAACAGCTACAGACCACATCTAAGTTGTGGATTATTGACACACAATCAAGCTCATAAAACAAACATACCGTTGTATGTTAATTGGAAATGATCCATAAAAAATCAAACTTTAATAACAACAATTTTAGTCAACCTATTTCAGGACAAGACATACCTGCTTCTGGAGTGCGACTTGCTCCGTGAACACTACCTCCATGAAAGAGTATCGGTATCTGGGATTTCTGCACGTGGGAGCTTTGATCTTCTGGACGCAGTGATTACTTACTGATTTGCTTACACTGGCAGCATTCACTATTTTACAGTCATTAATTAAACCTGTTGTGCTAATTAGTTAAAGCTACTTTCAAATTATTGATTGGTCTTTGAAAGTGAAATTTATTGATGAATTGGATCAGTGTTAGGGAGGTGATTTTGGATAGGATTCTTGTTTTAAATCCATCAAAGGACTTTGCATAATTTCTTCTAATCATGAACTGGTCACATAGTTTTGCTAGTTTACCCAAACCCGATTCTAATTGAGAATGGTAGCACCACATTTGACTTAATAACCACCCTTCCGGCACCACGAGCACTTGAGAAAATTGATTCTTTGGTTTTCAAACTTACCTATCAAATAGATGGCGAACTTTTCATCATTGGTTCAACTAGAATGCTAACACCGGAGAACTGGGACGGAACCACTAGCCTAAACGATACAGCAACATTCGAAAAAACTGACTTTTCAGTACCGAATTACACGCCGTTATATTTTCAAATGATTATGTTCAAGAACGGATGCAGGAAAACAACTGAACTGCTTGAAGTCAGTCGGTTTGTGAACGAAAAAGAAGAGAGGTAATAAACCAATAGTCACTCACTTTTGAGCCTCCCGTTGAAAGAGATGAAATTTTCCATTTAGAAATCGAAATCTAGTAAGTCCTTGGGATGAATTTTTAAAGCATTAGCCAATTTTCTAATCGAAGTTAGAGAGGGGCTTCTAATACCTCTTTCATATCTGCCAATTTGGGTAAAATCAACGTTGCAATACTCAGCTAGCTTTTCCTGAGTTGAGCCAGCTTTCAGACGTAGGGATTTTAAGTTTCTTCCAAAGGCATCTATGTAATTTTGATCTAAATCCACAGGTCCAAAATCAAGAAATAAACCTTGAATAATTAGGGCCAAATGATCCTATTTATTATTTTTATGTTTTTTGTAAAGTAATAATCAACTATGGATATTCTAAACAAATTTAAACATGAACAAAACTACTGAACGAATTAAAGTCTTTGTTCGAATTTGTCCCTCCGAACATCCTAAGAAGGAGTCTTACAGACTTATTTTTCAACTATTTAGCCCAAACAGAAGAACCATAATTACCTAATCAAAAGCAGATATTTAGTCACCTTTACTTTCTTATAAACTTTCTTGAAGAGGTGGAACGCAGAACATAAATCATTTAGATAGGACTTACCTAATACTTCGAATTTAGCCCCTTGCCTTGAGCACGCAGAAAAAATTACTTTTAGCGCATTAATCTATCTCATAGACTAGAGCGCCACTACAGTAACCAGTAATTTTCCACACTAATTCAACTTAGATCTTAACATGAAAATTCTTGAGACTAAGAGACTGGTTTTGCGACAAATAACACCACTGGATTTTGAAGAATTGTTCAAGATGAATAGCGATCCTCAGATCATGAAGTATGTGGGAGATGGATCAATCAGAACGCATCAGCAAATGACAAATGAGTTAAAAATGCTCATTTCTCACTATAGCAGAAAACCTGGACTGGGTATTTGGGCAACTGAACTAAAAGTAAACAACTGCTTTGTAGGAGCTAGTGGATTAGTATACTACGATAGCACCCCTGAAATTGAGGTCGGATATCGAATGCAAAAAGAATACTGGAATAAAGGATATGCTACCGAAGCATCTATAGGTTTGCTCAAGTATGGATTTAGAAAATTAAATCTCAAGAAAATCGTGTCATCCGCACATATAGATAATCTAGCCTCCAGGAGAGTGTTGGAAAAAATTGGCATGAGTTATGTTGACGACAGATTCCATTACAAATGTCTGCAAGCTTATTATGAAATTACAGCGAATGAATATCAAGCATTGTATGAAGGTGATAACAATCGTTAGACATATACTTAATTGCTATTCTGCTATTTTCCGTGCAAACCTCCTAAGTGGTAGGCTAGTTAGCCTTTGCGAAAAATTAGTACTTTCCCTTTCTACAAACTTTGGACACACTGGCATAATGAACTACTTTAGGCCATCCATAAAATCAGGGCATAAGTATCATTTACATGCATTAATATTTATTTTTTCACCAAGTAGATAACTTTGTGAGTTCAAAATTGAGAGTCTTAGTATTTGTATTGATAATTGGGTATTCCGATGCTTTTGGTCAGGTATTAACCAATTAATTTTCTTCCGAATCTGACACCCTACTCGTCAGAACTGCCAGAACAAAAGGAGTCGGTGGATTTACCTTCCATGGTGGCTTTTTGGAGTTTCAGGATATTACAGACCTTTTCAATTACCCGACTAAACTTTCCAAGAGATGGAGCAACGTCATGGGCGTTAGAATCCCCATTGATCCTAGATCCGAATTGGATTACATTGATATCATTAAAGGTCAACTTGGTTCCGAAGAGGTTGTGATGATAATCGACCAAAACAACAATCAGTCCTTTACGGATGATAGTTTGTTTTCTCCACCACCGATTGATTGGTATTCATCTAAAAACTCTATTCCCATAACATTTCTAGTTTCGAATGGTGTAGATACTACTCAACAGCAATCTTGGATTAGAATCGGAAGTTGGAATGGTGAAATAATCTATGGAAGCGATGAACATTTGGCAGCTTTGATAACTATTGATGATAAAATATTTGAATTTGGGGTGATTGACCAGCCTTTAAGTGGCTATTTCACCTATGGATTAAATCCTGAAATAGCCTTATTATCTAGCCAATCTGATCAGAACGATCCAGTTAATATTCGGGATTTGATCAAGATGGATGAAGACCTGAAACTTAATCGTGTCTACTACAAATTCGACAGTATCAACAATGATGGGAGCATTTTGAGGCTAATAAAAGAGGAGACTTTTGACAAGAAAACTGGTACTCAGGTAGGCATGTACGCTTCAGAGTTTGAATTCAGGTCTGCCGCTGGTGACACTGTAAACACCTTAAACCTACATGATAAACCATTAATTATCGCGAATACTTGTGCATGCGGCGGTGATACAAAATCCTCTCAGGCTTACTTTGAAATTAAAGAAGCATACCAAGCAAATGCATATGTATTGCGCTTGGATTCTTTTTCCGAAAATCTGTCTGACAAATGGACGATCAATATGGATGATGAATTCAATAAGAATGCTGATATCGCATACAGAAGAAAATATTGCTCAAGGGTCTGCTTTGTCATTGGAAAGAACCAACGCATCCTTGATAAATTCTTGATTACAGATTGGAAAACGAACCTACCAGAGGCGCTGAGACATTAACAGATGCTGACAGTCATTAAAACAAAAATGCACCATAAGCTTTTTGAAATGTCTGTCTGTTAGCGTAGGGATTCGTACTCCTAATACCTAAGTGTTGATTGGATTAACTTCGTTCTATGGATTTAAAATTTCTCTTCTTACTAAAATTTCTCTTTCTTTTTTGTCTTAAAAGTTCGTTGTATGCACAGCTATCAATAGTGAGAGACATTAATGAAACAGGAGACGCTTATCCCAGGGGTTTCATTGTGTTCAAAGACGAGATATTCTTCTCAGCTAGTGATGGTATAAATGGATTTGAACTTTGGAAAAGCACGGGCACTGAAGCAGGAACTAGTTTAATAATAGACATTTACAATGGAGCTTCTGATGGATCCCCAGTTCGATTTATTCAATTAGGTGAGCGGCTAATTATGTCTGCTGAAGACGATATCTCAGGAAGAGAACTTTGGATCACAAATGGGACCGACGAAGGAACAGAATTTCTCTTTGATATCAACCCCGGTGAAGAAGATAGCAATCCCCAGAATTTTACATTAGTAGAAAACAAGGTTTTCTTTACTGCCAAAACCGAAAATTCTGGAAGTGAATTATGGTTAACAAATGGGCTAGCAAATGGTACCCGTATGGTCAAAGAAATTACACCCGGACCAGCAAGTACTGACATTAGAGATCTAGTTAGTTATAATGGTCGTCTATTTTTTACCGCGGATGACGGAACTATCGGCCTTGAGCTTTGGACCAGTGATGGTACAGAGTCGGGAACAGAGATGATATCTGATATTTATGAGGGTGAGGAAAGTTCATTGCCATCAAATTACATCAGTTACAATGGGAATCTGGTTTTTGCAGCCCGCAATTCAGCTAATGGAAGAGAATTATGGATTAGTGACGGAACCTCTAATGGTACCAAACTTTTGAAAGATATTAACGCTGGCCCTTTAGGTAGTTCCCCAAGTTTATTCTATGGATATGATGGCAGTTTGTTCTTTGAAGCTACTACTGAAAATGAAGGGAGGGAATTGTGGATCAGTGACGGTACAGAAGAAGGGACTGTTCTTTTAAGGGATTTACGACCTGGTCCTGAATGGTCAAACCCATCTGCATTCGTTGAATTTAAAGATGCTTTGTACTTTTTTACTAATGCAGCCGAACCGAGCAGGCAATCGAATGGTCTTTGGAAAACTGACGGCACTGAAGAAGGGACTGAATTTGTAAAGGAAGTATTGGTAACAACTAGCGTTGCTTTTGATCCATCATTCGATGTGTTGAACGACAAGCTATATTTCAGAGGAGATGATCAAAGCGGAGAAGAGCTATGGATAAGTGATGGAACGTCTGATGGAACAAAACTATTGATAGATATTTTTCCCGGAGAGGCTGATGGATTTGTAAACGATGGCTTCCCTGATGAGATTTTTAGTTATGGTGGCTCGATCCTGTTTAGGGCCAATGACCCAGATAAAGGAATTGAGTTGCATCAATTTGTACCTCCTAATGTCAGCATCACCAATTTTGAGCCTAAATCCGGTGTTGCAGGAGATGAGATTCAAATAATAGGAACTTCTTTTGGAAGTAATATAACAGACAATGTTGTTCTGTTTGGTGACTTAAAGGCTGAAATAGTATCGGCATCATTCACTGAATTAAGAGTAATCGTTCCACAGAATGTGATTGATTCACCAATCGAAGTTGAATTTCTGGGAGAGAAAGCTATCACTGATGAAAATTTTAAGTTGTTACTTACTTCGGAAGATGAAACTACAAAAACGACCGGCTTTTTTCCGAATCCAGTTTCGACAATACTTCACCTCAATAGCGGAGTAGAAGATATTCAAATTTTCAATGTAAATGGTAGCCAGGTTAGAGCTCCCTGGGAGTTTGATCAAGTTGCCAATAAAACAAGAATTGACATGGGTCAATTAGGAAATGGACTTTACATCGTGCGCTATTTGAGCAAAAACAGTTGGAGATCAATGATTATAGTAAAGGAATAGAAAGCTGATAAGAGAATACATCATAAATATTTTGGCACAACTTTTTCATAGTAATCTCAGTACTATCGAAAACCATGGCAAAGACTCCAATAATAATCTCGGCTTTGTTTTTTCTATTTTGTTTGAGCGTAGGTGCTCAGCAAACTAAACTAGAAGACTACCTTGTATTAATAAACAATGATACCATTTATGGTTCCGTTTCATACATCAATGAAAAAGCACTCAATCGAGGATTTCGCAAAAAGGTAAGATCGACCGATTCGAGAGGCAGAACAAAAAAGTATAGACGTGAAAGTACCAAAGCTTTTAGGGTAAATGGAGTTGATTACCACAGTTTTTGGCTATCTCAACCAAAGCAGCCTTTTCCACCCACATCGCTTGTAAATCTAAGGTACGACATAGATCTCCAAGATGGAAAGCACTACTTTTTGAAGGTCATGAGTGTGGGGAGCCTAAATCATTATAAACTTGAATGGTTCGATCAGGGAGATAGTCAATTATGGTCAATGTCATTGCTTAAGAAAGTAAATGATGACTATTTCATCAGGGCTGACCAGGGGCTCATGGGACTTAAGAGAAAGGTGCTACAACAATATTTTGCAGACTGCAATACGCTGGAGGAGAAGATAGAAAATTCAGAAATAAGCAAAGTCTGGCAGGTAGTAGAAACTTACAACAGGCACTGTGAAAGATGAGTGAGTAAGATTTGTACTTGTTTTGTCCCTCAGTTCTTTAATTGAATGGTGTAGAACAAGCTGGTTAAAATAAACTAAGATCAATGTTCTTTTCGCAAAAAATGGAATCTTGTTGATTTTAGTTCTGCTTTGCAATCAGATTGTACGTGACAAAATTTAGCTTCTTTCTAAAAGTAAAGAGTGAAGACAATTTTTGTAGCAAACTGACAGTACGTACGAAAGTAAACCGAATTATATCACTAATTTCCCTATAGAAACAATTTTATATTCACCAACCTTCACCACAATACCTTATGAGCCTAGCACAGTTAAAAACCATTTTTTTAATATGTTTCGTTGCGTGGACTGAGTCTGTTTCAGTAGCTCAAAAAATAAGTGAGGAAAATCTGAATGTAATTGATTCTCTATTGCAAATCCGTGAGAAGCTTGAGATCGATTTCAAAAGCAGAGAAGAACTGAATCTGATTAAAATAATAAGCGATAAAAGTGCAAATGACTCGCTTCGATTTGAAATGCTTTGTCGATCTTTTGAGCTCTATGGTGCACATGCCAAAGTAGATTCTCAACTAGTGGTCAATCAGCAATTGGCTGTTTTGGTAAATAATGGTTTAGATGATATCTACTACCAATGCCAGCTTTCCAGGTATGAGGGTTCCTATTTTGTGGCAACCATGCAAAATGATTCTGCTTTGGTGCGGTACAGAGCATCAGTAAGTTTAGCAAGACAATTGGTATACGATGATCTTTTGGCGAATGTCCTCAGTGAGACCGGTCAGATTTATCACAGTAAGACGATGCTTGATAGTGCGGAACATTACATAAAGCAGGCAATCAGAATCTCTAAAGTCAAAAACCTGAGTATTTACGATAGGTCCGTTTTCTACAACAACCTTGCACAGGTTGCGAGCGCTAGAAAAGACTACAACGATCAAATTTTACTACTCAAAAGATCACTTTTTCTCAAGGATTCAATCGGTCGAAATGAAGATTTAGAATTTGCAATTTCCGCAAATAATCTGGGACTGGCATATCTCAATCGTGGCGATCATATCAAAGGCTTGGACCTATTTGAGCAAGTTAATGTCCTATTTAGGCAGCTGCTGGGCGAAGACCATCGATTTATCGGCATTATCATGAATAATATCGCACTAGCTCTGAGAAATATCGGTGATACTGAAGCCTCTTTCAACTATGCTAGGGATGCTTTGGAATTGAAAAAGCGAATTTTTGAAACAGACAACTTTGACTTAGGGGTCAGCTATAACATGCTGGCAAGCCTCTATCAAAGAGAGATGCAATACGACAGTGCAGTTTTCTATTTCCTGAAAGCAGCAAAATCCTTTGGCCCTGAAAATTATTACTATCCTAGTGTTACAGGTAACATTGCCAGGACCTACAAGAGCAATAGCGATACTGCAAACTTTCTTCTCTACACCAAACTCTCTTTAGAGACTCAAAAGAAACTATCAGGTCCCTTTTCATCCAGTTTGACTCAGTTCTATCTCTTAATGGGGGATTATTACCAGTTTGTAACGAATATTCGTACCGCTGGGATTTACTACGATTCCGCATTGGCAGTGGTGGGTTTTGAAAATGGAAAACCCTTATCCGATTACGATGATCCATTGGGTCTCTTTACTGGTTTGATTAAGAAAGCAAAAATTGGTGATCAGGATTTTTCATCAAGTACAACTTTGTATTTACATGAAGCACTAAGGTTGAATGAGTACCTGTCGTCTCAGTCCTTGAGAGAGAAAGATCGACTTTTGGTAAAGGAACAAAGCAAAGAAGTGATTGACTTGGTCATTGAATCACTAGCAAACCGCTACGAAAATGGCAAAAATACTAGCACACTGGATAGCCTTTTGTACTTTATGGAATGGAGTAAGGCCTTTTCGATCAGAAACAATTTATTGACCTTAAATGAGGAGTCGGTTTCAAATCAACTGGTCAACTTGAGATTTAAGATGGACTCTTTAGCTGGAACAGATTCTCCAGATTCAAAAAGTGAGCTTTTCAAATTGCAAATTACATCAGAGAAACTGTTGGATAGGTGTCTTTCGTGTTCAGAATCCATGCCTCCATTTCGGACACTCGCAGAAATTCAAAGTCAAATTGCAAAATCTGAATTGGTTATTAACTACTACATTTCTGACAGTCACTTGTACATCCTTTCGCTGAGCAAAGACGATAGGCAGTTCCTTGTAATGGATCTTCATGACACTTTCCAAGATTGGTTAGACGCACTTTCTGTAGGATACAATTTAGAGAGCTATCAAGGATTAAGTCCCTATCTGATTCCTGATGATTTGAAAATAGCATCTTACGATAAGCTTACCATCGTGCCGAATGGGGGTCTAGCGGTCCTCAATTTTGAATTGCTAGAGTCAGGTGGTGAAATACTCATCCATTCTAAAGAAGTGCAGTTCAAACGCGCTTTAGAATTTTCAAAAAATGAAAGCCCTTTAAACAGGATGAAGGGTTTGGTCGCAATAGCTCCGGTATTTGCTGATCAAGAGAAGCAGAATGACAATATACTGGTAGAAAGATCATCTGCTAGTTTAGCACTCCCAGGAAGTAGGAGAGAAACGTTGCTTCTCAAAGAGCAAATGGACGCAGATGTTTTTTTAGAGAAGCAAGCTTCAAAAGCGTCTTTCCTTTCTGCTTTGCAAGAGTATCAGATGCTCCACCTATCCACTCATGCGATTGTGAATCCGTCAAATCCACAATTTTCGGAAATTCTGTTTTCAAATAACGAGCGTGTATACTCCTACGAATTGCTTAAGCGGCCCATCAATTCAGATTTAGTGGTCTTAAGCGCGTGTAACACAGGTTACGGAAAATTTTACGAAGGAGAGGGTGTGATCAGCATCAGTCATGCTTTTATGACAGCTGGGGCTAAATCAATAGTGATGACGCAGTGGAAAATTCCTGATGAAACCACACCCGAGATTATGCTCGAATTTTACCGAAATCTGAAGAAGGGTCAAAGGAAGAGTGAAGCACTGCGAAATGCCAAGCTCAACTATCTGGAAAGGCAAGAAGATCCATTGAAGCGACATCCCACCTATTGGGCAGGTTTTGTACTTATTGGTGACGATAGTCCACTTGAATTCAATCGAGGTACCTCAAGCATGGACTGGTTTTTAAAACTTCTGCTTCTGGTACTTCTAGGGGCATTATCTTACCAACATTCTAAAAAAGACTGAACTTGAGAGAAATACTTTTTGCTGCTCATTTCTCCAGCCTAGGCTTTCAAAAACAACTCTACTGTCACTCATCGGATACCGCTGATAGTAGGTTTTTTGCCTCTGCATGTTTAAAAGCTTCTTGAGCTATGATATCATTGAGGATTTCGATCCCTATTTCTTTGTTTTCCAATTGTAGATGAGCAAGAGCCAAATACCATCTACTTTGCTCCGAGAAGAGTGAATTTTTTAAGTTTTTATCCTGAAAAAGAAAAATTGCTTGCTCCGTGTCTGATGTATAAAAGTATGACATACCTAAATAGAATTGCTCTTTAACTGATTTACTATCGGCGATACTAAGCAGTGAGATTACCTCTTGATACTTCTTTTCCTGGTACGCAAGGATCCAGGACGGAACCTCATTTTGCGGATCTCTGGTAATAAATGGAGCAGGATAGTATTCGCGTGAGTAAACTGATACAAGTTCGTCTACATTACTGTAAAAATTCTGCTTCTGAAATATGAAAACGGCGGAAAGGCCCATTGCCAGTAAAATGCACGCAGCTGCCAGCCATCTTCGTGCATTTGAAGATTTTTTTGAAATGTCGTCTTTTATGATCTCGACTTCATTTTGGAACCAAGCTTTCTCCTCACTAGGATTAGGCATTAATGCTGTAATCTCTCGATAGCCTTTCACCACGATCTTTGCCTCTGCATTTGCTTTAAGCCATTCCTCAATCTCTTGATTTTCCTTTGGTGACAAGCTTCCATGGGCATAGGCATGTAACTTTTTCCAGTTTTCCTCACCTTTCATAATTCCAGTATTTTGCTAGTTTTTGTTTGATAAGGGATTTACGATTGGCTACAGTTTTCTGATTCATGTTCATTTTTTGACCAATTTCCTCATTATTGTAGCCTTGGTATTCTAGTAGTAAGAGTCTATAATCATCTTTTGAGAGAATGCTTTTTATCTGCTCCTGGGTTGCGACTTGATTGAGAGTAGAAATTGCGCCATTATCCACTACAGTTTCTTGCTGTATGTTGATGGCATATTTTTTTTCTCTTTCTGTGTATCGGTAGTGATCGATCAGTAGGTTATTGGTGATCTTGAAAAGATAGGCTCTCATGTTGTCAATTTTGGTGAGGTCTATTTTGAGTGCACGTGCCCATACTTCTTGTGCTAAGTCTTTAGCAAGATCCAAATCCGAAGTTTTTCCAACCAAATATGCTAACAGCATTGGATGATACTCCTCAACACTACCTGCTATCCATTTCTCATGCGACCAATTGAACCATTTCATGAATTTTCTTTCTCGAGTTCGGGAAAAGTACGAAAGTCGTTCGTCTTCATTAATAAAGTGAGATTCAGATACTCAAATTATGAGTAAAAATATCGGAATGTGTTTCAAATGATCAATCCCAGACCATTATCTGGGCAGATCTATCAGCGAATGACAATTATGAATTTTTTTTATTGAAGATGCACCACCAACTGCTCCTAATGCTGACTGAATTGCTCATTTCTAAGTCTCGTGATCGTGCGCAAATTACACAGGTAGAATCTATGCGCATCCTGCTGCAAAAACGGGAGTTGTGGGGTTCCAAACATTATCAGTTGCTTGCAGATGATATGGGTTGGAGTGCGACTAACCTGAAAAGACTTTTCGGGCTTCCTGGACACAAACCTCCGAAATCCCTTTCACATAAAAGTGAAGAGATTATATGCATTTACCTAGAAGTAGAAGATTGGGATGAACTGCAACAAAAGCTATTGGCTGAATTTACCAAGAGACAGAATGGACACGAAGAGCTAAAAAAGTCGGTCTTCTCAATTGGGAAGAAGATCCATGAGATAGAGAAAGAGTACCACCAGCTTAGAAGATTTTTTGAAAATTAAACCAAACTAAACAATGAGAAACATGAATAAATTGATAATGCTTGCTGCTCTTGTAATAGCAGCAAATGTGGCTTTTGGTCAGGACGAATGGAAGAAACAACCGCCTTTGGATAACGGGACACACCTTCTATTTACAGTAACCGGACTTAACAACGTCATTTTTGAGGATTCAAAAAGCCTTTTGGGGCTGGATTGGGGTAATACATTTAATGTTTACAAGCTTGACAATGTTGACTTGGCCTTGGGAATAAGGATAAGTTGGGTAGATATTGGTTTTAGGAGTCAAGAAACAGATCTGGGTTTCGCAGAAGTGACAAGTTATACTGCACTCGGGTCTTTTTTCGGTATTGGCCCCAATGTGACCTACAAAATACAGGACAAAATAGGGGCTGAGGTTTACTTCAAAGTGAAGCCTACTCTTTATTTGAGCTGGTCTGAAACAAGTGATAGCCAATTTGCAACCGATGTTTCAGAAGCAGGTATTGGTGCAACTAATGCCTTCGGGATAGCAGGCAGGTATGATGTGTTCACGCTTGGAGTGGAGTTTGGAGGAGGTACCATCTCTACTACCCAAACCTCCGATGATGGATTTGACACTGTGGATATAGATTTTGATAGACCACTTTCTTACACAAGGTTCTTTGTCGGGCTCAGATTCTAAAGTCAAGAAAATTGAGCAATCACGCTAAACAATAGAAACAATGAAAAAACATGTACTAGCTCTTGCCGCCGTTATAGTAGCGGTAGCATCTTTTGCGCAGGATAAAAAAGTGGCGGTTGTCACCTTTTATGTGAATAAAAGCATTAGTATGGCAGACCTGGACGGTGCTGCAGGGGCTGCCGCATCCATTGCGTCTGTCGCTGGGAATCCTAATTTTGACCTGGAGTCTATACTGATAAAGTTTCACAAAAAATTCTTCACAGAATATGCTGAGGTACTCCCTTTCGAATTTGTACCAGAAGAAAAAGTGATAACTAGTGAATCCTATCAAAACCTAAAGTACGCTTGGGACAAACAAGGTGATCGGAAGAAAACAAGCATTCGGAGAGTTCTTACGAGTATCGATGGATATAAGATTCTGTTAACAGATTCTTTCGATAAAAAAGGACAGCTAGATGTGATCGATGCAATTGAAGGCGAGGTTGATGGTATTTTGTATGTGAACCTTGGTTACGCTTTTGTGAAAAAGCTTGCGGTGGGAGGCATGGGTACAGCCGGGGTTGAGGCTAGAATAGAGATGCTGCTTTACAACAGCGAGGGTAAAAATGTATTCCGTATTTATGAAAACGCCAAGTCCAAAAATTCAGTGGCTTTAGTAAAAGGTATACCTGTAATGGAAGTAGAAAAAATCCTACCTCTCTGCCAAGATGCTTCGGACCAACTTCTAGAAGACATGAGTGGACATCTCAAGAAAATCAATAAGAAAGTTGACAAAAAACTTTAACAAATCACACCAAAAAAATGAAAACAATGAAAAAGCATATACTATCTATTGCCGCCGTATTAGTAGCAGTGGCATCCTTTGCGCAGACCTCTTACACTGTAAGTAACAATCCAGCCAATCCGGCTCAATTTACCGAAATACAAGCTGCTATAAATGCCGCTAGTGATGGAGATACCATTTATGTAGCTGGCTCAAATATTAGATACGGGAACATGCTAGTAAACAAAAGATTAGTACTAATCGGTGCTGGCTACCAACTACTTGGTGTAAATTCTCGTACTGAGGTTACTCAGTTAGATATTGTTTCAGACACTGATAATGGTGGTGGGAGTGAGTCAACAATTAGCGGATTTTTAATTGTCGGAGATTTTGATGGAGACACTGATCAAATCATAAGTGGCGTAGTTTTAGAACGAAATTGGTTCAACAATGTCAACCTTAGATTTCGCAACAATGAAGGCTGGAATTTTAGAAATAACATCGTGTACATGTCATCGAATGGAGGAGCATATGATTTCAAGACGGGGACCGCAATGAACTTAACTGTGCAAAATAATATACTTCAAGGTGACGATCGAGATGCAAGATTAGTAGTGAATTCGACTTCTGCGCTTGTTTTAAACAATGTGTTTTTTGACTATTATTTTCAGCTAAATGACTGTACTTTATTGAATAACATTTTCATTAACCATCGCTTCAATACTGATTTCAACGGTACTTTTTTTGACGCATTTTCTAACAACGTTTTCTACAGCAATAACATTTTCTTCGCTGGATTATCTAACCCTTCTGGCACCAGTAACACTTTTATAAATAGTATTTTCGATAATCCAGGTTTTGTTAGCGAAGACAACCAATTCTATTCATTCGGAGAGGACTTAAATCTCACAACAGCATCACCTGGAAAAAGTGCCGGAACGGACGGAACGGACATAGGTGTATTTGGTGGCAACTTCCCGATGGTTTTCGAGCCTGCTAATCCTGAGATCACCCAGCTACTTATCAATACGGTGCAGGTACCCGTCGGAGGTGAATTGGAGTTTACGGTGCAGGCGGAGGGCAGGCAATAATTGATCTATCATCAAAATGTATTCATGATGAAAAGATCAATACTTTTTGCAAGTATTCTTCTGGTTGGTACTGCACTTTGGGCACAGACGATCACCACCGGAGAATACTTCTTTGATACCGATCCTGGAATAGGTAATGCTACGTCTTTCGCTCTGACAACAGGTACCTCCATTTCCGAAAATGTATCAGTCAACGTAGATGGGTTGTCATTAGGTTTCCATATTCTTGGCGTGCGTATAAAGCAAGCCGATGATCGATGGAGCCAGACGAAAACAAGCTCGTTTTACAAATTCGCGCCAACTTCGTCACCAGAGAGGCTGGTCGCTGCGGAATATTTCTTTGATACCGATCCTGGTTTGGGAAATGGTACCGCTCTGTCCATCACCACAGAAAATACGGTCAGTAGTACGTTTACAGTGGATGCTTCGGCGCTGAGTACTGGTTATCATACGCTGACCCTTCGAGTACAGGACGATTTGGGGCAATGGAGTGTAAACTATACAGGTCGTTTTTACATCATTAACCTTCCGGTCACTTCAGATCAGATCATCGCTGCGGAGTATTTCTTCGATGATGACCCTGGTCTGGACGAGGGCACTGCCCTGACCCTTACGGCTGGTAACGAACTGAGCCAAACATATACAGTTCCTACGGAGGGTTTATCAGACGGTTTTCACATCCTAACGTTTCGAACACAAAACGAACTAGGTATATGGAGCACCAACCATTCCGGTCGATTCTTTGTATTCTCTCCAAAATTGCCCGCTAAACTACTGTCCTTGGAATACTTCTTTGATGAAGATCCGGGAATCGGGCAAGGGCAGCAGTTGCAGCTTGAGTCTTTAGCTTCGCTGGATTCATCGTTTGTAGTATCCGTACCAGATACTCTCTCAGAAGGAACACATAGCTTATTTGTCAGGGCAAAAGATGCCAATGGGATATACAGTTTTTCTGAAAGCCGGACGTTTCAAATCATTACAGATCCCATCGTAGACGATTTTTTCCCTAAAGAAGGAGGCCCGGGAACACAGGTAAGCATCGTTGGTTCTAACTTCTCTACGGTTAGCGGAGAGAACACCATCAAGTTCGGGGAAGCTTTTGCAACAAACTTGATATTTGGCTCATCAGATAGCCTGGTAGCAGTAGTACCGGATGATGCTTCAGGTTTGGTGCCAATAGAGGTTACAGTAGATGGGAACGCCGGCGTCTCAGAAAATCTTTACAATGTAAATGTTGCGGTAGCTGAGGGTTTGATTGCCTATTACCCTTTCAATGGCAATGCCGATGATGAAAGTGGAAATGGGAATGATGGAACGGTTAATGGTGCTACACTAACCCTTGATCGGTTTGGTGAAGTAAGCAGTGCTTACAGTTTTGATGGGGTGAATGATTTTGTTTTGGTGAAAGACGATGAATCCTTGAGTTTTAATAATCAAGACGAGTATTCACTAGGAATGTGGGTCTTGGCCGATCTTGATCAGTTAGACAGATCAGAAATAGTAAACGATATAATATCAAAGTGGAGCCCAAATTTTAATAATGGATACTCACTAGTGGCAAGATATAATAATAATACAAGCGAGAATCCAGGCTCAGTATCATTTGCCAGATATGGTGGCATTGGATGCTCGGGTTCTGGAGTTAGCGATTCATCAGAAAATGGAGGAAAATTTATTTTCTATTTGTCTACATATAAAGACGATGTTTTGAGGCTCTATGTTAATGGAATTCTTATTGATGAGAGAGATATAATACAATGTGGAAGTGTTGTAAATACATCTCCTCTTCTTATGGGCTCTAGAAATGAGATCGGAGAATTAGCTTTTAAAGGATTAATTGATGACGTGCGTATCTATAATCGAGCACTTTCATTTACAGAAATACAAGAACTCTCTTCAGATAGACCACAAGAAGCTCCAGTGATAGCAAATCAATCTTTTAGTATCGCTGAAAATCGCATAGTAGGAACGGCTGTCGGGACCATCCAAGCTTCAGATGTAAATAATGATACACTCACTTTTGAAATAATTTCAGGAAATACGGACAACACTTTCATGCTTGTGGACTCTACCGGTGCATTATTTATAAACGATCCGACTACCCTTGACTTTGAAGTCAACTCGTCGTTTACTTTAGAAATTTCTGTCTCCGACGGAATAGAAACAAGTCAGGCGATAGTGACGATTGCAGTAAGTGACGTGGACGAGTCTGTGAATCAGCCGCCTCAATTACTGGCGGATACTTATGTAATTAAAGAAAATCGGATCAATGGGCTGTTCATTGCACGCTTGACAGCAGGAGATCCAGATGGAGACAACATCAGTTTTGTTATTTTGAGTGGAAATATTGGGAATGCTTTTTTCATAGATGATGATGGAAATCTTATCACTAACGAGCAAAGTGCACTGGACTTTGAAGTAAATCCTCAATTCAGTCTTTTGGTACGCGTCTCAGATGGACAAGTAAATGTGGATGAGACGATCACTGTCATTTTAACGGATGTTGACGAGTCTATCAATCAGCCACCTCAGGCAAATAATGCATTTTTTGAGATTGATGAAAATTTACCAACTGGATCTTTAGTTGGATCATTTTTGGCTGGAGACCCAGACGGGGATGCTATTTCATACGAGATTATTTCAGGGAATGAGTCTGGAACTTTCACAATTTCAGGGACAGGACGGATAGAGGTCCTAGATAACACTCTTCTGGATTTTGAAGCTAACTCTTCTTTTGAATTGGAAATCACTGTTTCTGACGGTTTACTGACTATTCTGAGAGACATTTTTATTGAAGTTAAAGACGTAGATGAAAATGTAGTACCCATAGTAGCCAACCCCATTTCGGACCTTACCCTCACAGAAGGGTTTGCAACAGCTACCATCAACATTGAAGATGTATTCGCAGACGTGGACCAAGATTTGTTGACTTACAGCACTGAATCCTCTGCTGAGTCTGTAGTGACGGTATCTGAGTCACAAGGTGTATTGACGATTACTGAGGTTGGCATAGGAACTGCAACAATCTCTTTAACAGCAAATGATGGTAATGGGGGATCTGTGACGGAAACTTTCTCAATTGTTGTTGAGGTAGCTCCTCTTTCTATTGTAGGGCAGGGGCTTTCTATCTATCCAAATCCAAGTAATGGTTACATTGTAGTCAGTTTTGATGAAGAGTTAGTGATCAATGCTGTATTTGATCTAGCAGGCAATGAGATCAACTATAGCCTATCTAAATTGCCCGAAGGAAATATAGCTCTTGACTTTACTTCTGCGGCTCCAGGTATCTACTTTCTAGAGTATATGGCAGCAGATTTGGAGAACCAGTCAATAAGGATTGTTAAAAGTGATTAGGGAAGCGATAGCTAAGGCTATCGTATTTGGAGTGGTCGAGTGATCACTCCTTTTTTATTTTAAGAACTGGCTTGTATCCAGGACTTTAGTGGTTCTCAAGGATGTATTCCTACCCTAAAAAGTAATCCGATCTGATATGGTTTCTGCTGAGCTGGTGCCTACCAATACTTCAAAGACTCCTGGCTCGAAGGTGAGCTGACCGAGCTCGTTGTAGAAGGAAAGGTCACTTTTGGATAGATGATAAGTGACTTCTTGGGATTCTCCTTGCTTTAAAGAGACTCTTTTGAATCCTTTTAACTCTAGGATGGGTCTTGTGATAGATGCTGTAACATCTCTGATATAGATCTGAGCTGTTTCTATTCCGTCTGCCTGCCCAACATTTGATAACTGAAAGGACAATTGAATACCCTCACTTGTTACATCTAGCTGAAGATCCGAATAGATAAAACGCGTGTAAGTGAGCCCATGACCAAAAGGAAACATTGCTTCATTGGGTACGTCGGTATAATGTGACCAAAATACATTTTTTGCATTATTGCTCGGCCTTCCGGTATTCTTGCGGCTGTAGTAAAGGGGTTCCTGCCCTCCATGGTATGGGAAAGAGACCGGCAGCTTACCGGTAGGACTTGCATCTCCGAACAGAACATCAGCAATGGCAAGACCTGCAGTGGATCCTCCAAACCATACCTGGACCAGTGCTTTTGAATGATCCGAAACTGTGAGTAAGGGAACTGGCCTACCCGTCATGGAAATTGCTACAATGTTCTCATGTACTTCCGAAAGTGACTCAATCAACGCATTTTGATGTCCATGCAAACTAATGTTGGCCTGGCTTCTGCCTTCTCCCGTTTGCCAGCAATCTTCGCCAACAACCATGATCACTAACTCACTCTGCTTTGCAATTGCTAAAGCCTCGGAGAATCCGGACCTGTCATCTTCGACTATGCTTAGCTCCTTTACAAAGCTCCTTTCGCCTTCTGTTAATCGATAGCCTGGAGCGTATCTTACTGTTGTTTCAGCGGAGACTGTTGATTTGATTCCTTCTAAGATCGAAACGGCAGAGTTAGAGATCGCTTGTGCACGCCAGCTTCCCAGAGGGACATCTTTACTGTTTGCCAGGGATCCTATTACCGCAACGCTTTGAACCCCTTTTGATAGTGGCAATAAGTTCTCTTCATTTTTCAGCAATACGATGGATTTTTGGGCTACTTCCCTTGATTTTTGCAGGTTTTCAGCTGTCATTAAGGTCCTCTTCTCCCTTTCCACATTGGAATATCCATAAGGATCCTCAAAAAGCCCAAGCATGAACTTGATGCGTAAAATTCTGCGCACTGCATCGTCTAGTGTTGCTTCTTGTACTTCACCACTGGCTATTTTTTCCCTCAAAAAGCGATTGTACGCAAAGCCCATCATGTCCATATCCGAACCAGCGTTGATTGCTTGTTCAGCAGCTTGCGATAGATCTTCTGCATATCCATGTGTGACCATTTCTGCAACAGATGCCCAATCTGAGACAACAAATCCTTGGAAATTCCACGTTCCTTTCAAAAGTTCTCTTTGCAGGTATGTATTTCCAGTGGAGGGAATCCCGTTGATTTCATTGAAGGCGTTCATAAAACTTGCTACTCCTGCGTCATTCGCGGCTTTAAAGGGTGGCAAGACATTGTTGTGAAGTGCCTGCATGGAAATGTCTACGGTATTATATTCTCTACCCGCCTCCGCCAAGCCATAGGCTGCAAAGTGCTTAGCTGTCGCTGCGAGGGTGTTTTTAGCCGCTAGATCCTCTCCCTGGAATCCGTTTATCCAAGCTTTAGCCATGACCGCCCCCAGGTAGGGATCTTCCCCTGGGCTTTCCATGATTCTGCCCCACCTAGCATCCCTGCTCACATCAACCATAGGAGCAAAGGTCCAGTGAAGTCCCGCGGCGGCCGCTTCGGTAGCTGCAACTTGGGAACTAAGTTTAGCAGCATCCGCATCCCAGGTGGCTGCCTGCGCCAGTGGGATCGGAAACATGGTCTGGTAGCCGTGGAGTATATCATATCCAAAAATCAAAGGAATGCCTAGCCTGCTGTTCTCTACAGCCATCTCTTGTGCTTTTCGAGTTGCAGTGGCTCCAACCAAATTTAAAAGCCCACCCACTTTTCCTTTTTTGATCTTTTCGATGAGTTGCTTGCTGTTGCCCGTAGGGGAGGGGCCAGTCATTTCTGAATTTCCACTTAGTAAGTTGGTTTGACCGATTTTTTCTTCAATGGTCATCAGGAACAATAGGCTATCCACCTTGTCTTCGATTGTGACCGCTGGTGATTTGCTAAAGTCGCAACTGACTGACATAAAAATGATAATCGAGTAAGCTAAAAGTGGGTATAATTTGGGCATGTCGGTGCTTGTATTTTCAATACGAAAATAGACGAACCCAAATTATTAGATAAAAGATCAGGCAGTCCCCGATTTTAAGCAAACAAGGCTATGCAAACATACTTTTAGCTGAAAAGTGAAGTTGAATAGATCAGAATTTGAGCCGCTCATTTTTATCCCAGATCCCCCAGTACGCACCTACATCGCCTTCATCTCCAACTTTCCAGGACTCATCAAATGAGGAGAAGTAGAAGATTTTAATGCCTTCTTCCTCAGACCATTGCTGCGAATTGATGAAATACTTCATGGCATTTTCTTTGGAAGGAATTGCTCCCTTGAGTCCAGTACCTTGATCGGGCCAGCCCGTCTCTGTAATAACCACTTCTTTTCCCATACCTGCACTTGCCGCTTTGCGGTACATCTCCTTCATATACAAAAGCGAATAATCAATAGGGCAGCCTTCCCAAAATGGGTAACAATTTGCCAGAATGATATCGCAAGCTTCTGTGATCGCAGGTCTTGCTTCAAATTCATAGTATGCGTCTACGTAACCAACGGGGACGTTTGATCCTGCTACCTGATCTTTTACACGATAAATGAAGTCCAGCAGTTCTTGCTCTGTGAGGTCTTTGCGATACATCACTTCATTACCAACTGCTGCGATATCTACATATCCTTGATTTATAAGGTTTACCAGACCGGCAATTTCCTTCTCATTTACCTCCGGGTCATCCCCAAGCCAAGCTCCTGCTAGTGTTTGTAATCCTTGTTCTTTTGCAATCTTTGGAATCAGTTCGTTGCCCTCTGTGGTTGAGAAAGATCTGATCCATTTTGTATAAGGTTTAATGATCTCTACTCTACGGCGTATTTGATTTTCTGATAATTGGTCGCCTGGTTCCTGGCCCTCTTCGTAAGGACTAAAGCATAGCCCATGCAGCCCTGACTCTAAGTATTGCTGATACAGGTCCTTTAGTTCTTTAGCACTTAAACCCTCCAGGTCAATTCCCGCGAGTGACAAAAATTTACCAGCCCTAAACGATGACATAATCTTACAGTTATTTAAAATTTATTAGTACTTGAGTTTACCATGTACGTTCCATAAACCCCAGCTTTGCCCTACATCCCCTTCTTGCCTTATTTTCCATGATTCATCAAAGGAGGAAAAGTAGAACAGATCTGTATGAACAAGCTGACTCCAATTTTGCGTATTGATAAAGAACTTCATGGCATTTTCCTCCGAGGGAACAGCTTTATGGTTTATTTCTCCATCACTTGGCCAGCCAGTCTCTGTGACAATTACTTGTTTACCATTCGCTGCTTTTCGCGTTAGCTTGACCATTTCGTCTAAGTAGGAGGTTGCGTATTCGATCGGACTGCCTTCCCAGAAAGGGTAGCAATTGGCAAGAATTACATCACAGGCATCAACCAGTGCCTTGTTCTCGTGAAATTTGAAATAGGTCTCTACACAGCCTACCTCAATGGAGGGAATTTCCTTTTTTACCCTTTCGATGTACTCTAATAACTCCTCTAGCTGTAGGTCGCCTCTAAGAAGTACTTCGTTTCCTACTGCTGCTATGTCCACAACCCCTTCTTTGGCTAACTGTACCAGATTTCTTATTTCTAACTCATTTTGTGCTTTATCTGAACTGATCCAGGCTCCTACCAAAGTCTTAAGTTTCTTTTGCTTTGCTACCTCTGGGATATGTTCATTACCATCAACACAAGAGAAAGTCCGAATCCAACTTGTGTACGGCGCTACAATTTCCATTCGTGTGCGAATTTGCTCTATCGAAAGTTTATCCCCTACATTTTGCCCATCTAGGTACGGACTAAAACTAAGACCATGCATTTTTTTCTGTAAAAGGGAGGTAAAGTGCATACTGATCTCTTGTCTATCCATACTGCTGAAATCAATATCACTTTTAGGGACGGCTTCACTTGGTGACACGTAGGAGAGGATTTTGTCTGCCCCATAATAGGATGAGGAAGAGCCTTCTGCTTTCTCTTTTTTTTCTTGTAGCGCTGTTCTAATTTCCGTGGATCGAGCTTCGTCAATGTCATAATTTCTCATGACGTAGAGAGAGATGAGTGTACCCAGGATCGGGAACCCGGAGAAGAACAATCGAAGGCCTGTAATGGCACCTTCTGGTTGTGTATCCAAGTTGCCATCGAATCCCACCACGCTGAGGATTACGCCACTGAGGCCTCCGGCGATGGCAAATCCAAACTTGACCATGTACCAGTATATCGCACCGAAGACCCCCTCTCTTCGTACTCCATAATTAAGCTCATCCAGATCGATGACATCTGCCGTCATTGACATCATGAGTGTAAACAAACTCCCGATACCAAAGGAATGAAAAGGAAGTGCAAACATGAACATCCAAGGTTTACCCGGTACGAAGAGAAACCAGAGGCTGGCATATCCCAGTATAGATATGCTCTGTGAAATCATGAATGCCTTTTTCTTACCCATCTTTTTAGACATATAAGCAACGATAGGAATCACCATGAAAGTAGTGACAACTGCTCCGGCGCTTCCGAATAGGGGTGTCCAGATCCCTGCTTCGCCGGCATCACCTCCAAAGAGATACCATACAATGATGAAGAAGGAGAAGCCCGAGATGGTCATGAATGAGTTATAGATAAAGAAGGTAGAAATGCACAGCTTACGAAATGGGATTGAGGCGAATGCTTCTCTAAACCCTCTGAGTATTTCTTTAAGACTTTTTCCTATACCCCGGAATGACAATGGGGAGAATTCTTTATCAAGTGTTGATTTACTAGGTATGAATAAGCCTGGTACCATTGCACAAAAGGTAAATATGACTGCTACCCATACAGCCAGCTGGCGCGTTGCAATTTCAGGTGAGGCGAACCAGTCAGGATCGTACATGACGATCCAAAACCAGGGAGCAATTACCCAAGCCCACTGACCAACCCACTGGGCTATCGCCATGATTTGTGTACGCTCATGAAAATCATCACTCATTTCATACCCGATCGCGACATAGGGCACACTGAAAATGGTGAGTCCGATGTAAAACGCAAACGACCAAAGTAGAAAATAGGTGAAATTGTAGTCGACTGAATTCTCCCCATATAGTTGCCACATGATAGCAAAAGCGAGTCCCATCACTAAAGCGCCAACAATAACATACTGGCGTCTTCTTCCCCATTTGGACTTGGTATTATCCGATATATATCCCATGATGGGATCTGTGATGGCATCTGTCAACCGGGGAATAAAGTAAACTATTGACCACATCCAACCAGGGAATCCGAGATTTTGAACTAAAACCACCATGAAGATGCCCAAGGCGGCAGGGAACATCTGGTTGGCGAGCATTCCTATTCCAAATGCGACTTTTCGTCCGAAGGGTACTTTGCCAGAATTGTTGCTCATGACTTTTGCTTTAGGAGATTACAATGGTCTGTATGGCTTGCGGACTAATTGAAATAGTCTTGGAGCGGCCATCTAAATCAAGAGTGAAAGTTTTCCCGTCCAGTCCCTCATTGAAAACCACTACTGCTACACTGCCATCAGGATTAGTTGCAGCGGTTACCTGGAGGGACTGATCACTACTGCTTACTTCAATGACTTTGGCTCCAGGCCGGATGTGTTTACTGAAATGCGCCATCACATAGTAAATGGGGGTGATATAGACTTCATCTTTCTCAGGATCCACGATGATCGGCGCGACACACCAATTTTTAAACCAATTGGGTCCACCTTGCCTGTCAAGCACCATGTTCCAGTCTACCCAACCATCTACCCAGTTATTCAGACAGCCAATAATATCTCGTGCGTATCTATTTACCGGCGCATACTTTGGATGCAGATACTTTTCATCTTCAGCAGCCCAGTCCCAGCCCCAGTCTGTCGCTTCTTTGCTCCAGTACCAGGCGTCATCTTTCCATTTTGGAACTTCTGAATCTACGCATCCTTCGGTCTCAATTAAGTACTTGTCAGGGGCTTTATTGTGCGCATATTGAAGTGCTTCCGGAAATACCTCATAGGTGCTTTCATACCAGTGGATGGCGGTACCATCGAAATATTTAGCCGAAGCTTCCGTCGCAAACATTACGTCTACCCACTCCTGGAGCCCAGCTCGATTCTGATCATATCCTAATATGACTTTATCGCCATGTCCATCTGACTCCAGTTTTGGACCCAGATGATTCATTACAAAATCGGTCATTTCGTCGGGAGTGAAATGCATACTCTCCCAGTTATTTCCATTACCATGCGGCTCATTTTCTACCGTAAAACCCCATAAATCAATACCTTGCGCTTTATATGCATCAATGTATTTTGAAAAGAACAGCGCCCACGTATCGTAATATTTAGGGAGCAGTTTTCCACCTACCCAATGGTTGTTGTCTTTCATCCAGGGAGGTGCGGTCCAGGGTGAAGCAAAAAGTTTAAGGCCGTCTTCTGAGGTAGCCAAAGCCTCCTTAATCATAGGGATCAGATCATCCATGTCATCTTCTATGGTAAAGTGCTGAAGCATCATATCTTCCGCAATAGGTGCATAGGAGTACTGACTTAAAGAGAAGTCGCAGGAGTTCATATGCGTACGAGCCAGTGAATAATTGGCACCCGCCCGGCTGAAATAGGCCTGGATGATCTTCTGCCTGTTTTGAGGGCTTAATTGATTGAGTAAATACGCGGACGATTCTGTAAAGGCTCCGCCAAATCCTGTGATGGTTTGATAGGTCTTTTGGGGATTGATCAGGATGGAAGATGAGGTGGCTGTGGTTTCAAAAGCTTTTACTTCTTGCAGTTGATTTCCACTTTTTGAGGTTTCAAATACAGTGAGTTCAAGATCCTTTTCCATGGTGCACGCTGTAATTGCAAGAAATATAAAGGTGTATTTAAGGTACTGCATCTGGGGTGGGGTTTGGGTTATAGTGCGAAGTAACCTGGGGCTTAGAAGGAGGGAGTAGCACATCGGCCATCAGGGCTTTAATGTCCCCGTTGTAGGTCTTACCTACGGGCTTGCCGTTTCGTCCTAGCCCGTTGAAGGCTCCCTGATCTACAAGCTTCCACAGAGCGTATTTCGCATTTCCTTCTTTAGTGAATAGTCCAAAGTGATTTTCGGAACCACCAGGATTGTTTCCGTCTTTCCATGATTCGTCAAATGCCTCGAAGTAAAAACAAGCAATGCTATCTGCTACGGTCCATTCTCGTAGCTTCTCGTGAAAGAGGGCTGCTTTATATTCATCCACCGCCTTTGAATCTGTGGAGCCATATAGCTCATTAGAGTAACTGGACCAACCTGTTTCACCAATATGAATAGGTTTCTTCACTCCGATTTGCTTCATGTAGGATTTTACACTGTTGTACTGCGATTGGGCATATTTGACAGACCGGTTCATTGCCTGTTCAATCTTCTCTTGTTTTGACAGCTGCTCCTCTTGAGGAGGAATACCCCAAAACACAGGATTGTAGTGGGTGTCATGCATTGGATAGGTATGAATAGAAAGATAATCTACCTCGCGAATCAACTGATCTAAATCATCTACATGGTATTCACTGGTCCCACCTCCCCAAGAGGCGAAATTATCTGAACTTGTGATCCACAGTTCGCTAGGGAGTTCGCGGTTCTTTTTTAGCTCTTGCAAGTGCTTAACCCATTTTAAGATGATCCCAGGCTGTACATAGTAGGCTGTAGCCCATTTCACCATGGCTTCATTTCCCACAGCAATGACTTTGATGATATCCGGATATTGTTGCGCCAGTGCTACCGCTCTTGCGATCTCTTCTCTATTTTGCTCGCTTTCTACATCGTGATCTACAGGCTTATCCGTCCAGGCATTTTTACAATCAATCCAGGCGCCAAGCATCACATACATTTCAAAAGATGGGTCTTCTGCCTTTAGCTCAGATATTGCTTTCACTACATTGGTGGCATGCGGAAGCTGGACATTGTATGTACGTAACATCTTGATGCCTATAGCGGATAAAAGCTTAAGGTCCTCTTTTAATTCTTTTATCGAAGGTTGTACTTCTCGGGTATTTGCGCGGTAGCCACCATAGGAGATAGCCACGGTAGCAGGGTCACTCAATAAGGTTTGAGCTGTAACTTTTTTTGCCGATTTCATGAATTCTGACTTCTGTTGCTTTGGACTGCACGAAGCTATCAATATCGCGCTTAAGCCAAGTATCCATATTTCTCTAAGCAGTTTCATTTTTATTTCAAATCGGATGATAAAACTTTAACCGTGATCTGCTCAATGCGTCCAGTTCGCAAGAAAAGCTCTTTGCAAAGATCATGATCGAGCTCAGCGGATTGCTTTTTTACCTTTTGGCCGTCCTTGAGTTTTACTTCAATTTCAGATTCGTCTTGTAGCTGGTATATCAAAGGGACCTGACAGATCGTGAATGCGAGTTCCCCTTTCTTAAGTCCTATTTCCTTCTCTTTACTACTTATGTCGAAGTACTCAAAAGTTGTAGATTCAGATAAAAATTCTGCTTTCCTAAGCATTTTGGGCGAGAAGCTGATTTTTCCTCCTTCTACTGCTAAGCCTAATTCCATCCTCCGGCATAGCAAGTCTTCTTTTACCTGCCCAGTCATGCCAGGTTGCTGTGCGCCTTTGGTCAGCGGTGTATGAGAATAGGGATCGGTAGGAAATGCGCCATAAAGGCTAGGAGATTTGTGCACTCCAATACCTTCCATGATTTCGTAGAAGTGCGCAAGTAGTCTTCCCGTCATGGTTGGGTCTTCTTTATCGTCAATTGCTTGCCTACAGGCCTCCGCCACTGCAAGTAGAAGCTTCGAGACCATGTGCCAATAAATAGATCCAAGTCCCTCGTATCCGTAAAAAGTACCGGATCTACCCGTAAAGGCTTTGTGATTAAAAACCTCCTCAAAAATTCCTAAAATTAGGTCGTGCTCTTTCTGTACCAAGTCAGCGTAAAGAGCAGAGGGTAGCTTCTTCAGCGCGGCTGAGAGGTCTTTGGCATTTCTAAAATTGCCATTGAAATTGAAGGTGCCATGCAGGTCCTTGATTACAATAGATTTATCTCCAGCCTTCTCCAGCTTTTGTAGCAAAGCTGATCTATTAATTTGGCCTAAAGAAAGTTTGTTCTTTTCCAAGAAGCCGGGCAGCTCCTTATTCGGATACAGCAAGTAACTGTACTGGTCTTCTCGAAATAGTGCACTCTGTTTCATCCCGTCTAGCACCGCTACGGCTTCTTTGGAAGTGAGCTTGCCTGCGCTTAGCACTGCTACTTGTCCCTCCAGCATTTCAGATAAGTGGGACACTGATATCGCAGATTTTTTATCCGTTGAAATGATATTGTATGCATGATACATACCATCAGGACGTTTATTGGCCAGGATAGAGTGATCCAGGAATTCAAGTGCGATTGTGCAAAATTCAATAAGATCCTTAGTAGGCAAGTCTAACTTTTCTTCTGAAAATCCAGCACGATAGACCTTGGTACGGTACTCGCTTCCTGCCAGTCCTAGACCATCTAAAATTTCTTTTCTTTCCTGGTCACCAATCGTGTTTTGAAGCGCTGGTTGGTGCTTCTTTAGTGTTGCTTTGAGACTATAGAAAAAGTCTGTCAGTTCTTTCGAGATCCTTGCGTTTTCTGACTCGGATTTTTCTAGAGTATGCTGAAACAGCGCCATAAAACGGCGCAGGTAGCAGAGTGTAACCATGGAAACCCCATTTCCAACCAATGCATTGTTGGCATCATTCCATTCTGGCCTCTGGGTATTGAGCCAGATTCCTGCCTCTGGGATAAAGTTGGACAACTTGGCCAACACAGTGGCAAGTATTTTTTCGACAAAGCAGACGCGCAACGGACCTTCATCCTTTGCTAAGAGCAGCGCCCCATCTGAACCGATCTTTTTGCGGCGCTTATTGATTTCAAGGTCTAATTGAAAATCAAAATCTATGGTATCCTTGGGATCAGTAAGTAGCGCATCATAGGGCTTGATCCTGTAGGGTACATTCGCAAAGACAAAAATGTCCTCCGAGAAGTAAGTGCTCAGCTGGCCCGGAAAATAGGCCTCAGCAAACTCCAGAAATTTACAGAGGTAGATAATTTGGTGATCTCCCCAGTAACCGATATAAGACCATGGGTCATCTTCTTCAATTACTTCCCAGTCTATACCTTCTTTAGTAATTCTGTAAGGATTGTAACCGTCAAAGGTGCTGGCGTTTAAGAATTTGAAGATCATGCCTTCAATGAAAAAGGGATAAGAGTGTGCCAGTGCTTCCCAATTCTGAAAAATATCTCTCCAGTTACCCTCATAGTCGAGAATTTTGGAGCCATCTACCTGGCTAGTAGTGTTGATTGAAAACTTATTCCATGGGCGACTTGGATCGCCGTGTCTTCGACTAAACTTAAGCGGAAGGTATTCTGTAGACAGTCTTAGGAAATCTGAACTTCCAGATTTCTTTGCCAATGTCTGTAGGGTTTGGTAAGTGAATCTTTCCGGTAGTGTTTCCAGATACAGCATAGCAGAGTGTGAAACTTCTTTATTTGCAGCATTTAAATACGCAATAAAATCCCACTTTTCTATCTGGTAGTTAGAATCGAAAACCCCTCCTCGCATGATGTTGAAAAGCGTATTAGAATAGTGCCTGGTATCTTTCCTATCATCAGCAGTCTTGACAAGGCCGTCTGAGGCAGCGACCAATTTTCGAAGATTTAAGCTACCCAATTCTACGTCTTGATTTACAAGGTTCGCTACAGAGCTTGACTGAATAAGTGTTGAGATCTCAGCAATGTCACTTGCAGTCTGATTGACATTTGCCACGATGGTCCAGCTGCTGATTTGATTTGCTTTAATTTCAATTTCGCTACTTAGTAGATAAGCGCCCTTTTCAGCTTTTATATCATATTCCTCTTCAATAGTATCACCTGAGCGAAAGTCATCAAGTTGTTGAGAGGACAGCAGGTACTGGGGATTATTTAAACCATAGGACCAAGCGATATTGGCTTTCAGTGCTTCGCTGGGCTCGGCCTTATCTACAATAATGGCGCTCAGGGCATAAATACCAATCCCCTCGTTTTTCACTAGTTCCGACCGCTTGTATGCATCTACCAGATTGCTTCTGATCATCTGAAAATCCGCCGCAACACCAAATGGCATTATATTTTGAATGCCATCGATGAGGCTTACAGTCACGTTTTCTCCTATTGTACTGGTCAGCGAGCTTTCTCTTATGAATCCATATTGGTTGCTGTATTTCCACTCATAGCGGAAAACCAAACCAAGGCTTTGGTTTTCTTCTTCAAAGAGGACTTTGTTTCCCAGTACATTTTTGTACAAGTTTCGATGTAGGGAATACACTTCCGGCATTCTCTCGGAAAATGGCTCCCAGAGCTTTTTGCCATCATCGGTTGAAACCCAAAAAATTGACTTACTACCTGTAGTATCTGAAAGTTCTGTTAGCTTATCATCGGTATAGTAGGGGAATAGCGAGAATTCAGCATTCTTTCTTCCGGCTGTCAATCCTCCATTACTGGAGATGAACATCCAATGGTTCGAATCACTCACGATGCTCATCAAGAATGGTCGCATCTGATCATGATTGCTAATCTTGAGATAAAACTCACCGTTTATTTCTACGCGAACTATATCTGATGCTTCCTTCTTGGTCATAAAAGGTGTTTACTGCTGATGTTAGTGTACCCTTTTTAGAGAGACTCCTCCTCCTATTCAGAATAGAAATAGAGGTTGTCAATAAATAGCGTGAAGCTACCCGCAGGTTCTCCTCCTAATTCAAATACCGCAATATTGTCGTCATTTGCAAGATTGAACTGCGATAAGGGGATGTCCAAACTCACCCATTGGCCTTGGGCCAAAGCACTTCGTGCGACAGTTCCGCTATCATCGTCTCCACCGCCAGGGGATCCATCAGGTCCGTAATCAGTGATCTTAAGGTCGAAGCTGCTATACTCATTGGACCAGACATCAATATGGATATGGGTCATCCCCGAAATGTCTATTGGTGTAGATATGGTTTCAATACCCACAAAGTTCAGGTCGCTGTACTGCTTGACTGCATCTCCATCCACCATAATGTCACTCAAGGTGCCGCCAAAAGACCATGGCGTTCGGAAAGTATCTACAGCCACATCGTTGTAGGCGTCACTAAACAGTGAAATCACGTTGGCTGCAGGTCGGGTAGGAGAGGAGGCAGCTAGTACGGGAAAGTTTGGATCAAATTGAGAAATATCGTCAAAGTAGGTTGTATCTGGAGAGGTACCTGGACCGTCAGCAAAGAGCGTAAGCCTGCTATATCGCGCAGCGCTATTCATTTTAAACGTGAGAAATTCCCAGCCAGATCCCGAATGATTCGCTACGGTCTCTGCATCGGCACTGGTTCCCAATTCTAGCTTCAGGAGTACAGGTATCGGGTTGTCCGACCAAAAATTCATTCCAAGTATATTTTCTGCCTTCAAGTTGATTGGTTCACCTTGGTTTATGACAATTCCTTCAAAAGATGCACCGCTGTTGATTATTCGTCCAACATTTCCACTTTTTGCATTGCTCCCTGACTGATCTGGGTTTGAAATGATACTGAACCTTGCACCATTAAATGTGGATGTATCGTAAATGATGTTTGTTTCTTCAAACGTAATAGGTAGGCGAATTTGCTGGAGGGCGTTCACCACCGATTGTATACTTGCGGTACCAGTAGGGCCGGTTGCGTTCAAACTCACCATGTATTCACCACCTAGCTCGTAGGATTTGGTTGGATCCACCTCGGTCGAAGTGCTTCCATCTCCAAAATCCCAAAGATAATCTTCGGCATTTTCAGATAAGTTTATGAATGAGATCGCTCCTGTGGAGTTATCTACGACTGTCACAAAGCTTGCTGTCACCAAAGTAGTCTCATTTTCGTCATCATTATTGCAACCGATGAAGCAAAGGCCGACTAAAGCAAGCAAGATTGATTTTTGAAAAAAGGATTTCATTTTAAGCATATTTGGGTTCATTCAAAGCTGTATACACGTACGTAATCAACGATCAGGGTCTGAGGAAATACAGTATTCTGATCAGGTGATCCTGGTAGTGTTCCACCGATGGCCATATTTAGCAGTAGAAAAAATGGCTTATCAAATACCCAATCGGAACCCTCAGGTATATCTTCAGGGGTGAGGCGTCCGTAAAGCACATCATCAACGTAAAAGTTGACAAAACCAGGACCCCATTCGATTCCGAAAACGTGAAATTTTGTATCAAACCGTGAGTTACCTAGATCATATTTCTTCGAAACTGACTCACCTCCTGAGTAACCAGGCCCATGTATTGTACCGAAAGTGATGGTAGGATCTTGTCCTAAGTACTCCATGACATCAATCTCTCCCGCACCCGGCCATGGATTTTGATCAATATCTGCGCCTAGCATCCAAAAAGCAGGCCAGATACCTTGTCCCCATGGCATCTTCATACGAGCTTCGAATCTTCCGTATTCAAATTCTCGCTTGTCTTTTGTGATAATTCTCGCAGATGTATAATCTGAACCTTGAAAAGATTCCTCACGTGCAGTGATCACCAAAAATCCGTTTTCTACTTTGATGTTCTCTGATCTATCGGTGTAGTATTGCAATTCATTATTTCCCCATCCATTTTGTCCGGTACCTATTTCGTAGGTCCAGTTTTGAGGATCTGGTGCACCATCTACATTAAATTCATCTGCCCACACAAGATTATTGAGTGTGGTTACTTCCTGGGAAGTATCATTTTCACAGCTCGAAAAAATCATCAAAACGGCAATCATGACCAGTGTAGTAAAATTTCTATTCGCATTCATAGCGCCCTTCTTTTTCAAAATCATAATCTTATTCTGTATCATCATAGAAATAAATATTATCCAGGTAGATATCGGAGATGGTCTTATCTGAGTCAAAAAGGAGAAGACCGACTCTCGATCTACTGGTCAAAGCAGTAAAATCGGAAAGCGGTATATCAATGCTCGCCCATTTGCGCTCCAAAAGTTGACTTGCGCTTATCGTAACCCGGGCTGCTAATGCTGGATCACTGTTGTAATCAGAAAGTTCTATTTCGATAAAGTCTCCTGGTTGGATTTCCTCCTGCACGTTTATATCAAAATGTAAATGTGTCAGATTGGTGGCATCAATGGGAGCTACAGCCTCTGCAGGAAAAGTGACATCATTAAATACGATACCTACGAAATTCATGTTTGTGTAGCTGATGATAGACTCTGAACCTACTGGAAGTACGCCACCCAAAGTGGTTTGAAATGGTTCAAAGAATGAGTTATACCTCGAGACAGGTATATCATTATAGGCATCACTGAACAGTGAGACTACCTTAGATGCTTCAAGTGTTGGAGCTTGCGCGAATACAAAACCACCTTCCACATTTAGGTTCAAGGATCCATTGGCTACCGTGTTTCCAATTTTTGCTGTTATAGTTGCCTCACCGATGGACCGTACTTGCACAAGACCCATCTCATCTACTACTGCCACGGTTTCGTTAGAAGAAGTAAAGTCAAAATACAATGGTGATGCGCTTACGGTTATATCGCCATCTGCAGAGTTTAGCGTTTGAGTAAGATTTGTGATTTGGACAGGTACTTCGAGAAACCCTTCCTGGAGCACCTGCTGCCCACCTAAAATGGATGGTCTGTCCTGTGCAAGCGTACCTAAGTTTTCAAACTTTATTTCATCCAACCAAAGGGTATATCCATTCCCTCCTGTTGATTGACTTCCTGCTGAAAAAAGAAATAGTCCACGCTCCTGCGTTAGTTTGGAGGCGTCTGGAATAGGTATAATGTATTGCTTCCAATCTGTAGATAATTCCAGGTTGCTCCTCGACACTGGAAATTTGTTTTCAATGAAATCTGTTCCAAATCCTACTGTCCCAAGCGTTGCTGTGGTGGAAGCTTTTGCCCAGAAAGTGAGCGCGTCATATCCTGTCAGGTTTCTTCCTGCACCTCTGTCTCTAAAAATACCACCGATAAAAGAGCCATCGGCATTGGTAGCGGAAGGCACCTCAATTCGGATCGATGTAGTCTCTTCGAAAGCTTCACTGTCATCCGTACCAAAGCCGTCAGTATTTGCTCCACCGGCTGGATCAAAGGAGATAAAAAACTCATCTGTCAACCCTACTGGCACATCAGTAAACACTTCCGCGGTTGTAGGAAAAGTGGCCGCCGGTAGTGGCTCTTCATCTCTCACACAGCTAAATAGCAGCGTGGCAATGCTGGTAATGCACAGTGTTCTACTTACTTTTCTCATCTTATCATTATTCATCAAATGCATCATTATCTGCCAATATTTATGTGTACATAGGTTCGAATCTCCCATTCTCTCCCATTTGGAAATCCGAATGGACTGATGATCGGATCATTTGAGAAATCATCTGTCTCGTTAGGTAGGTACCTTGGTGAAAACTCATTGAGCGTTCTATAGGTAAACTGCAAACCAATTTGGGTGCTTGGCATTGCGAACCAATCTGGTTTTGAGATTGAGGTGGATAAATCTGCCATTACCTGCAAGGGGTAAGTAAGGTTGAAATCTCGGTGATAGTCAAAAGGCCCCCAGTCATTGAATTTGAGGTGCGAATTGAATTTCACCTTTTTGTAAATCGCTCTTAGTGTTCCACCATATCTCTCTACTTTTCTTGGATTGTCACCATTGGCCTGGCCGGTACCGCCGTAGATGTTTGCGACGATGCCCAACTCAGGACTGAGCTTGGATACGATCCGAGCATTGACTTCCCAAAGGTCTTGCGCTGGCGCTGCACCTGCTGCTGCCGAAGGTACCCGTCCATCTCCGGGGAAAATTACCGCAGCATCCTGAGAGGTAGGAAGATGCCAGTAGACAAAACCAAGGCTAGCTGCAAATTTTGCATCCTCTGCTCGGTCATTATCCCATTGGTACATCCAGCTGCCTGGGGTAGGATCAAATGTGATCAAGAGTTCTGCTGCTTGTGTTTCGCGATTTGATCGCACCACAAATGGGTCATCCAAAATATTTCGTAAGCGAGCAGGGCTTGTGTCTTCCAGCGCAAATTGCGGTATCGGGTCGACCAGTGGTTGCTGATACATGAAGTTTGGTGCGATCTGAAATTTCCCCACCGTATAAGAAAATCCAGTAAAGATGTTATTGACATTACCCGAACCAAAGTCCTTGAGCCTCCAGCCAGTAAAAGTCTGCGTGTAATCTCCACCGGCATTTGCCACTAAGCCTCTGGAAGAAGCTTGTCCGTACCAATTAAATCTTCCACCCTCATAAGTCAGCTTAACCTTACTTCCCCAGGTATCTGAATTTTTGATCTCGTCTTCTAATACATCATAGCCTGATTCATTGCCACGCACAACTTGAAAGTTTCTCCCGACCAGCGGCTGACCACCCCAGATTCCTCCAACCTCTACATCCAGCGGACCGACTTCTTTCTGAGCATAGATGGTCGCGCGTCTTGTTTTTGGTTGAGGTACGGCAAGCGAGCTTACTGCTGCTCCAGGCTCGTCAAGGTCTTCGTGGAAAATACCAGTTAAGTTGAGGCCGTGAAATTCTTTGGAGTATTTGACAAGTACGGCTGCATTGGCTCCCCACCAAAGCTCAGGTCCAAAAGCTACTTTCAATCCACTAAGCTGCTTCTTTCCTTCTACTTCAAAGCCATTAGGCGCAAAACCATTATAAATATCAATATTAGGTCCGTAATTTGCCTCGGGATAGAGCCCAAAAAAGTCACCCTCGTATCCCCAGTGGTAATGCCCGGTTCGGTAGAAACCCTCTAGTCTAAACAGTTTACTATCCCAGCTATAGCTTGCTTGGTAGACCTGGATGCGATTGGGATTGGTGGTAACTGTATTTCCATTTTGGGTTACAAATGTGGTTGCCCTACCTCTGTTTTCGTAGAAGATTTCGTTGATGGGATTTTCGGCTACATTTCCCAGGATATTAAATGACACGTTGGCGCGGACGTTGGCCTCAGGTCTGGCTTCAATACCCACGAAATACGATTCCATCCGGTCAAATCCAAGACGATTGGGAAAAGTCTGATTGTTTGGATCAGCAGCATCAGGAGTGGTAAGCAGGCTTCCGCCGGTTGCAAATGTGGAAAATTCTGCCCTGATTTCGCTGACTCTGATTTTCCCTCCACGCTCTCCTAGTAGTGACGCTTTGTCTCCACGAGCTCTCATTACCGCATTTGCAATTTCAATATCGTCAAAATGCTGGTTTAGTGTCATAAGTCCTGCTTCTGACGAGAACACATCGTAACTGTGCGCTTCTTTGAGCGCATAATATGACGCACGTGGATATAGATTGTAAAGACCCCTTGAATTGGTTTGCCCCTTTGCACATATGCCAAACCATTCCTCATTCATGTTATTTTCGCCTTCCTGGAAGTCAGCTTGATAGCCTCCATTGGCCCAAGAAGCATTATTATCGTGGACATCCAGATTTTTGGTCTGTCCGTACTTCCACCAACCGTCGCTAAACTGGAATGTAAATCCTCCGATCGAATTTCCGGCTTTGCCCATTCCAGCAGCGTTTTCATAAATCTCGCGCCAGTTCCCAAGATTGTAATAAGCCTGAGAAGCCTGGTCTTCTGCATTTTCCTTTGCATTGTAGGCATCTGCCCCAAACTCTGTAAACATGATAGGCATGTTCAGTTCATTTTTTACACGATCAAAAGCATCTGTGAATGAATAGCCTCTGTACATATTCACACCATAAATGTCCACGTCCTTGCACTCCTGTGCTACGATTTCTGAAAACAGCAGGTCTCCGTTGCAGATAGCCACAGGGTGGGTAGGATCAATTGATTTCATTTTTAGTGCTGCATCATTCATCAATCTATACATGGGGCGGCCCCTGCTCTCACCAATGAAGGCAATGCGTTTTTCATCATCAGGAAAGTCTTCTGTTTCTGCACCAGCCCAGAATAGCCCGTAGTTATTTTCGTTTCCTAAAAGGAATAAGAGCAGTCCGGGAGTTGACCTATAGTCTTCGACTAGTTTTGTGACTTCTCCCATGAGTAGTTCTTGTGTTGCTGGGTCTCTGTAGTCAGTTACAGCTACCCATGCACCGTTGATGTTGAGCCCATATCGACCAAAACTGTGATTAAGCAGGGTATAGATACCGTAGGTCTCATAGATATATGTGATCCATTTTGGCTGAACCCCCGTGTACATTCGTACTGCATTTACTCCCATGTTTTTGAGCAATGACATTTCCGCATCCAGGGCTGCCTTTACCACATCGTCTGACTGATTCCAGAGACTATAAGAATAATTTGTACCAACCGGGAAATAGTCCCAGTTCATTCCATTTATCATCATAGGTTTTCCGTCAACAATCAATCGCATCCCATCGTCTGATCTTCTTATAGATACTCGATTACTCTGGGCTAAGACTGCCAGTGTTCCGAAACCTAGGATCATCATCAGTAAAATTCTCTTCATAGATCACTTCATTTTAGATCACCAAAAATTCCCCTAAAACGACCTTAATCGTATTTAGGATAATCGTAAAAATATCTTAGGTAATTGCTGATATGAAAAAAAACACCCCTACAAAAGCGCTACAAATGGTAAAAATTCAATTTAGTAGCAGCTTTTAAAGCTAAAATGCATGCTCTAGGCGGTTGGTGGTTGCGGAATTAGCATTCCGTATTTTTTGGGCTTGCTGAGTAAGGAAACAACACACTTAGCCGGCACTTTTCCTAAGATTGATATTGGAATTGAAGTCATAAGCGCTAAATGTTCATGACATAATTTGCCAAATTTTCATTGCTATCTAGTCCTAATTTTTTTCTGAGCCGGTAGCGCTTTACTTCCACACTCCTGGGAGAAATATTGATTAGTCCTGCAATTTCTTTTGATGAGAGGTTTAAGCGTAGATAAGCACAAAGCCTAAGATCATTTGGAGATAGTTCCGGGTGAGCGGTGGTCAGGTTATTGAAGAAGTCTCTATCGGCGTTGTTAAATGCTTCTTTAAACAGTTCCCAGTTTTTACGTTGGTTTAGGTTTTTGTCAATCGTCTTGATGACAGGTTTTATCTCCTGAAGGTTTGGCACTTTGATTAGTTGCTCCTTAATCTGATTGAGCACCTCGTTTTTTTTGATGATGCTCATAGTGCTAGCGGCCAGTTCGTTGCTTTTGCTTTTATTTTCTTGTTCGAGTTGTTGATTTTGCAGCTCTATCTTTTCTTTTTCATTTTGTAGCTTTTGTAAGGCAAGTTCTTTCTGATTCTTTTCGATCAGCTTTTGCTGTTCGCGTTTATAGTAGATTCTGTACACATTATGCATGAATACAGAAAAGCCAACAACTGCTAACACATATAGGAGTATCATCAAGTTTGATAGATACCACGGTTTCTTGATCCTAAATTCATAATTGGCAATGTTTTGTGAAAAGTGAAGACCCACTTTTGCCCTTACTTCAAAAGTGAATTTACCTGAAGGAAGATTTTCATAAAATACAGAGCTAGAAGGCGACCATTCGCTCCATTGGTCGTACATTCCTACAAGCCTGTATTGGTAATTAGGAGGGTAATAAGTTTTGAAGGAGGGTGCATGAAAACTAAAATTGAAGTTATTTTCCTCGCTCTGATAGTCTCCTTCTACCTGTAGGTCTACCAGGTTCTCTGAAATACTATGATCTGGATTAATTCCATTGCTAATGCCATCGATAATTATTTTAAAAGGGCTTTCTTTTTCTCTTTTCGAAGATATTTTGGTGTAGCCTGTCGTAGTTCCAAAAATGTATTTTCCGCTTATTGGCAGGATGTTTTCAAATTCAATTACTTCTTGCCTGTAGTCGTGATGGAGTGGAATCAGGTTCAGAAAAGGATCATTTAAGGTGTCATAGCGTACTTGCACAATCCCTTCTTTTTTGAAAAACCAGATTTCATCTTCGGATGCTGATGTAATTACATTACCTGAAAGAAACGAAGATTTATCGTAAAGACTACTCAAGAAACTGTCCTTCTCAAATAGTTTTGCCTTCGGTCTATAGCGTAGTACTCCCTGGTCATAGCAGTACAAAACATCACCTCTAAAGTTGGTAAGTCCGGAGTTAGTACTTTTCAGGGTTGTGTTGGTCCTGAGATCCTTTACGGATCGCAGATCAGAACTCAACGTCATCTCATAAAGTCCTTTGTATTCATGGTTTACAAAAAGCCGGTTCCCTAAAAGGGCAAATCGCCGCGCTGAATTGCTAAAGCCATCCAATTTGTTTTGAATGCTCCACGTCCCTCCAGTCTTTTTTAAGATGTAGAGGCCATCATAATTGCCCTGTAAAATAGTGTTCTGGGCAATCTTTTTTAGATCCCATGTTCCCTGAACATCCGATATCAGCGTAGCCTGACCCTCCGTGACCAAAAATGTACCATTATGATGGCCACAAAACAACTCATTGTTGATTTCATGTAAGCTCCATACCTGGCCCCCGGTATCTTCCACAAATGAGAACCTTCCCGTTTCTCCAATGCGCCGGTAGAAAAGTCCTTGGTTTGTGCCTAAATATAAATTTTCTTTAAATCTGATTGT
>JBCCLV010000017.1:0-44516 GCA_039026695.1 Bacteroidota bacterium | reverse complement strand
GTTTACTTGAACGGATTAAAGATGACAGAAAAAACATTTCTTTCTTTTTATGCTCTGCTTTCGATTGGGAGATTAGAGTGGAATTACTTAAATCTATAAAGGAGCTGGAGGTTCCAACTGTCTTAATTTGTTATGATAATTCAATAATACCCTTTTACCATCGGGAAACTGCTGCTCACTATGATGTAGTTTGGCTAACTTCTCCTGAAACGGAATCACTATTTCAAAGCTGGGGTGCAAACACACTTTTTATGCCCTACGCGGCAAATCCTCATATTTTTATCCCGTCTAGCGACATTCTGAGAAAGTGTGTCGGATTTATAGGAACCATGTACGGTAATCGTCCTAGAACAGTAAATTTTTTAACAGAGAACAAAGTACCGTGCGAGATTTATACAGACTTAAAGAGAAGCAAAATTTTAAATCAGAATCCTATTAATAAAAGTATCAAACGCATTCATCATTCTTTACGGTATTCATATAATCTAATGCGATTTTCAATAGGATGGAAAATTTTATTTGGCACAATAAAAAAGTCATTACAGAAAAATGACTATACCCTAAAAGCAAACGAATTTTCTACAATTGCAAACCCAGTATCCTTTGAAAAAATGATTGAACTCTACAGTCAATTTGCACTAACATATACAAGTATTGACTTGAAGGATACGTTTTCTCTCAAAAATCCACTGCAGAAGATTCATCTACGTGTTTTTGAAACAGCTGCCTGTGGTGGCCTTCAAATAACTCACAGAACAGATGAAATAGAAGACTACTTCGAAGAAGATAAGGAGATCATTCTTTTTGATTCGCAGGAGGAGCTTCTTGAAAAAGTAAACTTTTACCTTGAAAATGCTTCCAGTGCCAAAAAGATCAAAAAAGCTGCAAGGGAACGAATTACCAAACAGCATACTTGGAAACATAGATTTGACAAACTGCTTACCAAGATTTTAAAGAATGAATAGATCTATCGAGTCGTTTTTAGCATTTATTTCTTCAGCCTTAAATATTCATATTGAGAAGGCCTCTTCTGAATCTGACATTCTAGAGATAATATCTAAGTTTAGACCCTATAATTCAGGGCATAAATTGATACGGATGGGTCCAGACGGTGACGGTGGTTATCTTGTACCTGATGATCTTGCGAATATTGAAGCTTGTTTTTCTCCAGGGGTAGGGGAGTTTTATCAGTTTGAACTGGATTGCTTAAACCGAGGGATGAAAGTGTTTTTGGCTGACAAAAGCGTAGAAAATCCTAGTGTTGAAGGATTATCCTTTATTCCAAAATTTCTGGGAGTCAAAAACGATGAAAATCATGTCACTTTGGAAAACTGGGTGGCGATGCAATCTTCAATAGAGGAAAGTAGTGACCTCCTTTTGCAAATGGATATTGAGGGAGGTGAATACCAGACTATGCTTGGCGTTCCTACAGCGTTATTAAATCGATTTAGAATTATCGTGCTAGAAGTTCATTGGTTAAATAAAATCTGGTCTACAAGCTTTGGACAAATCGTCAATGCTCTTCTTGACAAACTAAATGAAAATCATACCTGCATTCATATCCATCCCAATAATTACTTGAATCCAATAAAACGGAGCGGAATTATAATTCCTAAGGCTCTCGAGGTAACGTTCATTAGAAATGATCGCTTACTAAAGCGCGAAAAAGTTGAATCACTCCAACATGTGTTGGATCAAGATAATAGTAATAGAAAGACCATGGAGCTATCGGAACACTGGAACGCTTAGAAAGTGAACGTACTTGTAGTTTCTAATATGTTTCCTTCCAAGGAGAATCCCTCTTACGGTTCTTTTGTGAAAACCTTTGTTGAAGGTTTAGAACGCGAAGATGATATTAAGTACAAGCTTGCAGTTATAAGAGGAAAAAAGCGAAATCTATTTAAAAAGGCTTCAGCATATTGGAAGTTTTTCCATCAAGCTTCTTTTTTGTTACGATCACGTCAATTTGATCTTACATACGTTCACTATGCGAATCACTCCTTGTTACCATTACTTTTAGTCGATAACAAGAGTAGAGGGAGATTTATTGTAAATTTTCATGGAAGTGATGTTTTCCCAGAAAATTTGATTGCTTCCCTAGTCAGTAAGCTTACGGCAATATTGATCTCAAAAGCACTTCGAGTCGTTGTGCCTTCGGAGCCTTTCGCCCAAGAAGTTACTTCAAGATATAAAGTTGCTAAGACTGAAATTTTTATTTCTCCGTCAGGCGGGATTGATACTGAAAAATTCCGAAGATCCGATTCTTCGAGGTATAGTGGAGAAATAAATAAAAAACTAAACGTTGCTTTTCTTTCGAGACTAGACTTTGGAAAAGGATTAGAAGTTTTATTGCACTCTTTAACCCTCCTGAAAGCTAAGGACATAAAGATAAAATTAGATGTAGGCGGTACAGGTAGTCTACATAGTATTTTTCAAGAAAAAGTGAGCGAGCTAGAGATACAAGATGAAGTTTGTTTTCACGGCCACCTAGACCCTAAAACGATTCCTCAATTTTTTCAAAAAAGTGATGTTTTTGTTTTTCCTTCCTACCGAAAAGGCGAAAGTTTAGGACTAGTAGGGTTGGAGGCAATGGCAGCAGGACTGCCTGTAATTGGTTCCAATATACCATCTATTGCTTCTTACGTAGAAAGTGGAGTTTCCGGCTATCTTTTCGATCCACAAAATCCAAGTAGTCTAGCGAATAGACTAGAAGAGTTCACCTGCCTAACAGCAAACGAACGTTGCTTGATGAGCAGAAACGCAATTTTGACCGCAGAGCGCTATGATCGAAAGATCGTTCAAAAATCAATGAGCTTCTTTCTAAGATCAATTTATCAGACCGATAAAACCTAATATTGCTCATCCTGAGTTTAAATTTGAAAAACAGTTCTGATTTTCAGGAAATCGCTTCATTATGGCTAGGATTTTAAATGTAGATGTAACGCCACTGAACTTTGAAGAGACGCTGCTCAAGATTACCAATGCAATAAAGGAAGAAGTTAGTCTTAGCCATTTAGCTATTAACGCAGGTAAAATTGTTGCTCTGCAAAAAGACGAGAAGCTCTATAAATCCATAGTAGATGCCGACCTTGTAAGCGCAGATGGGATGGCCATTGTTTGGGCCTCTAAGCTACTTGGGGATGCACTCCCCGAAAGAGTGGCAGGTATTGATTTAATGGAGGCTTTAGTAGAAGTTTCTTCGACTGAAAAATTTAGAATCTACTTTTTAGGAGCTAAACGGGAAGTCATTGAGCAAGTTGTGAAAATCTATAGAGTAAAATACGGCGATCATATTATTGCAGGGTATCGCGATGGATATTTTGCCGAAGATGAAGAGCAGCAGATTGCTCAAGACATTGCCTCAAGTAATGCTGATATCCTGTTCGTTGCGATAACATCACCGAAAAAAGAGAAATTTTTGAATAAGTACGGAAAACAAATGAACGTTCCATTTACCATGGGAGTGGGCGGTAGCTTTGACGTGGTTTCTGGATTAACCAGAAGAGCACCACTATGGATGCAGCAGATAGGATTAGAGTGGTTTTTTAGATTTATTCAAGAGCCACGAAGGATGTGGAAAAGGTATCTTTTTGGAAACCTAAGGTTTACTACTCTCGTCTTCAGGCAAAAATTAGGGATTTATAAAAATCCATTCGAAAAATGAAAAAAGCACTAATTACAGGAATTACTGGGCAAGATGGTGCCTATTTATCTGAGTTGCTCTTAAAGAAGGGATACGAAGTACACGGTATCAAAAGACGCTCTTCACTCTTTAATACAGACCGAATTGATCACCTGTATCAAGACCCACATAAGGAGGGGACAAATATGTTTCTCCATTACGGGGACCTTACTGATTCTATGAACTTAACTAGGCTTATTCAAGAGGTGAAGCCAGATGAAATATACAATCTTGGAGCAATGTCTCATGTAAGAGTGAGTTTCGATACGCCGGAGTACGTAGCAAATGTCGATGGTATTGGTACCCTCAGGCTATTGGAAGCTGTGCGACTTTTAGGATTGACTAACTCAACCAAGATTTACCAGGCTTCCACTTCCGAGTTATATGGAAAAGTGCAGGAAATCCCGCAAAATGAAGCAACTCCTTTTTATCCAAGATCACCTTACGGCGTTGCTAAGATGTACGGATTTTGGATTACGGTCAACTATCGAGAGGCCTATAACATGTTCGCCTGCAATGGAATCTTGTTCAATCATGAGTCCCCATTACGGGGTGAGACGTTTGTAACTCGTAAAATCACGCGTGCTGTTTCAAAGATGGCCTTGGGACTACAAGATTGCATGTACATGGGAAATCTTGAATCAAAAAGAGACTGGGGACATGCCAAAGATTATGTAGAGGGGATGTGGTTAATGCTACAACAAGATCAGCCAGAAGACTTTGTACTTGCCACTGGCAAGACGACTTTAATTAGAGATTTTGTCGTCTTAGCTTTTAAGGAAGTAGGAGTGGAATTAGAATTTATAGGGAAAGGTGTCAATGAGATCGCAGTGGTAAAAAGCTGCGATTCAGACTACCATTTTCAAGAAAAGCAATGCGTCTTACGTATTGATCCTAAGTATTTTCGCCCTACAGAGGTGGACTTACTCATTGGAGATGCAAGCAAAGCAAATGAAAAGCTTGGTTGGAAACCTAAGCACGATCTACCAACTTTAGTAAAAGAAATGATAGAAGCAGATCTTACATCCTTCGCTAAGGATAAATTATTGAAGGAGAAAGGTCATCAAGTGCTAATTCAAGCTGAATAGTGAATAGTAATAGTAGAATTTTTGTCGCCGGATATAGAGGTATGGTTGGTTCAGCCATTCAGAGAAAATTGGTAAGCGATGGCTTTTCCAATTTAATTTTAAGAAGCTCAAAAGATCTTGATCTTAGAAATCAGACACAGACCCAAAAGTTTTTTGGGCAGGAAAAACCAGAATATGTTATTCTAGCAGCCGCGAAAGTCGGTGGGATTCACGCAAATAATTCTTTTAGAGCTGAATTTTTGTATGAGAATCTTATGATTCAATCGAATGTGATCCATGCTGCTTTTGAGTCCGGCGTAAAAAAATTACTCTTTCTAGGGAGTTCTTGTATCTATCCCAAACTAGCAAGTATTCCTATCAGTGAGAGTTCACTGCTTTCGGGTCCGCTAGAGTACACCAACGAACCCTATGCAATTGCCAAGATCGCAGGGATAAAATTATGCGAAAATTACAGGCATCAATATGGAGTGGATTTCATAAGTGCTATGCCTACTAATTTGTATGGACCTAATGACAACTATGATTTAAGTAATTCTCATGTTTTGCCTGCACTAATCCGAAAATTTCATGTGGCTAAAATGAAGGGAAGTTCTGCTGTCACAGTATGGGGTTCAGGCAAGCCAAAGCGAGAATTTCTTCATGTTGATGACCTTGCTGAAGCGTGCATTTTTTTGATGGATAATTACAGCAGTGAAACAACAATTAACGTGGGTTCGGGTGCTGATCTTTCAATCCGAGAATTAGCTCAACTCGTAAAGAACATAGTCGGATTTGATGGCGCAATCATTTATGATGAGAAAAAGCCAGACGGGACTGCTCGGAAACTTATGGACAGTTCTAAGATCAATGGTTTAGGTTGGATTCCTAAAATTTCGTTGGCGGAAGGAATAAAAGATGTTTACAGTGCTGTAGATAAAACTAGCTGGATTTCAGATTCCTAACTACCTTACAGGAGTGCCATCCAATCACAGATACTCCCGCTTCTTTCCGGCTATCTTTTTGATAGCAGACTTGTTGTGTCTAAACCTTGGAATTTTAGTAGCTTATAAAATCCGCTTTGCATCATTCTATCTTGATCCCGCGCACACCAAGCTTTTATTTTTCTTAAACTTAATTTGGTTACTGGTATTTTGGGGAACCAAACTACAAGAGATCAATCGTAACTCAAGGTTACTGGACCACTTAAATAAGGTGTTGTCCGGGCTGGTAGTCAACCTGTCAATTGTATTTGCACTGTGGTTTGCCGCTCAGCCACTAGACTACTCGAGAAAATACCTTTTCATCACCTACCTGGTATTCACAGTAGCAATCCTCAGTTGGAGGACAGTCTGGCACTACTTTATTCGATACTACAGAGCGAAGGGATATAATTTTAGAAACGTCCTGATCATCGGAGAAAATAATCTATCTCAGTCCCTTATTGCATACATCAAAGAAAATCCATTCCTTGGATATAGAGTAGCAGGGATTCTCCGCGTTAGTGATCTTTCCAGGCTTCAGGAAAAAGTAGACTCGCTTGATGTAGATATCCTGTATTGTTGCCTACCAAACCTTGATGATCAGCAATTAAGAGGCATCATCAACTATGCTGAAAGTAATTTGATCAAGGTGAACCTGTTCTCTCAATTTAGTAAACTGATGACATACAATATGTCAATCCAACAATTGGGAAATATACCTGTAATCAGTATCAACACGACCCCTTTAGACAGAATCATTAATCGGGCTGTCAAAAGAACGTTTGACATTGTTTTTTCCTTGGTATTTTCAGTGGGTATTTTGAGCTGGCTGGTACCACTAGTTGCAATTTTTATTCGACTTGAGTCCAAAGGGCCTATTTTCTTCAAGCAGGACAGGCATGGGCGTGATAATCGTCTTTTTACGATTTATAAGTTTCGGTCCATGTTTTTACACGATGAAAGCGGAGTGATACAAGCAAAAAAGGACGATGCTAGGATCACTAAAGTTGGGGCCATACTGAGGAAGACTTCTATCGATGAGCTCCCGCAGTTCTTTAATGTACTGAAAGGGGAGATGTCTATAGTTGGACCGAGACCTCATGCGATACAACATAATATCGAATACCAGCCGCAAATAGACAAATTCTGGCAAAGACATGCGGTAAAACCAGGCATTACGGGTCTGGCTCAAGCCAAAGGTTTTAGGGGCGAGACAGCAGAACTAAGTGACATGAGCGGGCGGGTCAAATTGGATCGCTTTTATGTTAAAAATTGGTCCCTGATATTGGATTTTAAGATCATCATCCTAACCGTGCTTACAATCTTGAAAGGCGACCAAAATGCTTATTAAGCTTTGCAGATCCTAGGCCAAGTCTGCTTGATGAACACACTTTTCTAAAAGGACCCTTACACCCTCTCTTTCTTTGATTTAGTCTTATTCGCAAGCTGACCGCATGCGGCATCAATGTCTTTACCACGGCTCCTCCTCACGCTGGTTGCGATCCCGCCCTTGATCAAATGTGCGGCAAATAGGTCGATAGTATCTGAATCAGCTTTGGTGAAAGAAGCTTCTGAAATAGGATTATACTCGATGATGTTGATTTTTACCCCGGGTACTTTTCTGGCGTATTGCAGAAGTAGCTCAGCATCAGTCAAGCTATCGTTAAAATCGTAAAAGAGGATGTACTCAAAGGTGATGCGATTCCCTGTCTTTTTGTAGAAATAATTGAGTGCTGCCAGCAGTACTTTTAAGGTATTCGACTCATTGATAGGCATGATCTTGTTGCGTTTAAGATCATCCGCTGCATGGAGCGATAAGGCCAGGTTGAACTTTACCTCATCATCAGCAAGTTGCCGGATCTTCTTCCCAATACCGGCAGTAGAAACAGTGATCCGCTTGGGGGACATATTGAGCCCATCCGAGGCAGTGATTCGATCTATTCCTTCTAAAACTCCCCTGTAATTAAGCAAGGGCTCACCCATTCCCATAAAGACAATATTAGAAAGCGACTGGTGAAAAGAGGTCTGCGCTTGCTTTGCAATGGCAACCACTTGATCGTAAATCTCACCCGGGTCCAGGTTTCGTTCTCTTTTCATGTAGCCCGTGGCGCAAAACTTACAACTTAAAGAACATCCTACCTGCGAGGACACACAAGCGGTCATTCGTTCACCTGCTGGGATCAACACGCCTTCTACCAAATGGTCGTCGTAAAGTTTAAATGCCGTTTTTATTGTGCCATCCGCTGAGTGCTGTGCTTCCTGGACTTTTATTGAGTTGATACTATAGTCTCCAGAAAGCGCCTCTCTTAGTGACTTTGAGAGGTTAGACATTTCATCAAATGACGTAGCAGATTTCACCCAAAGCCACTCTCGCACTTGTTTTGCACGAAATTTCTTCTCCCCTTTTTCTTCCATCCATTGGATTAGCTCCTCTGTAGACGTCTTTCGAATGTCTTTCATCGTGCAAATTTACAAAGTCTTCCAGGTGTCCTTATTAGGCTACCTCCCAGAGAACATCGGCAAACCAACGCCGTGCATCTGAAAAAGTTTGTGTAGGTCTAAATCCTGAGACTTTAGCAAGCTCCTGAAGCTGTATTTCGTCGTACTTTTTTGATACCTCCATGAATATCGCTTCCCAAGGCCGAAAGTTAAATTGCTCACCGGCCACCATCACTTTCTGCTGCACTTTGCTGATTAAGTAGCTACGGCATTCACCAGTTTGCGGATTATAGTAGGGATAATGCTGAAATTTTGAAGTGTCAAATGTGCCATCCAGCTCAGCATTGATTCTATCCAGCAAATTCAAGTTAAATGCCTTGGTGACTCCTTGCTGATCATTGTATGCGGATAGTATGACCGAAGGGTCCTTTTTCAGGTCGACACCCATAAAAAGCATATCCTTGCTCTTCAGAAAAGAATTCAGCTTACTGAGAAATGTCTCAGCTTCACCTCTCACAAAATTTCCGATAGTTGAGCCAAGAAAGAAGATCACATCTTTTTCATCACTACTGGAAACCTTCTCAAGCGCATCAAAATAGTCACCTTGGTAGCTTTCGATTTTCAATCCGGGGATTTCCTTTTCCAGATCACGAGTAAGTATGTCAAGCACATTCTTTGATATATCCACAGGCGTGTAAGTGAATTGAACTCCGGATTCTTGGAAGTGACGAAGCAGAATTTTTGTTTTTGAGCCATCACCAGCCCCGATTTCAATGATCCTTATGGGTACATCGCTACAAATTGCCTTTTTTATCTCTGCTTTTTGCGACTCAAATATTTCTATTTCTTTTTGAGAGAGGTAGTACTCATCGAGCCGCATGATCTCCTGAAATAGCGCGTCGCCTTTTGCATCATAAAAGTACTTGGAAGGTAGTTTTTTGTCCGGCCTTTTTAGGCCTTGAAGGATTTCCTCCTTAAAGTGATTTTTCAAGATTCTAGTAAGTTGTTGATAGAAGCTACCCTACTGTGGGTTTTATTAAATTATATGTATCTGTGCTGATTAGGTATGGCGAGCCAGTCGCAAGCCAGCGAAAAGCCACCTGAGATGGGGGTGAAAGAAGTTTCTGTAGGTTCTGCGAATATGTGTGTTTGAAGTAGCGAATGAGCCTCCACGCAACACCATTTGATTCACCATAAACTTACCGTTGTACTCTCCTAATGCTCCCTTGGCAATCTGAAAATAAGGGTATGGCATGTACGCACTTGAAGTCCACTCCCATACATTCCCGTAAAAATCTTTGGTTCCAGTACCGATGGCTTGAAAGTTTTCAGACTCAATAAAATTGCTCTCTTTCACCACATTGCCACCAAATTCTTGGCAAGCAATTTCCCACTCAAACTCTGTTGGTAACCGGCAACCTTTCCACCTTGCAAACGCTTCTGCTTCGTAGTAGCTGACATGCACTAGAGGGTCTTCATGGTTTACCTTTTCGTAGCCTCCCAGGTTATAGTTCCACCATACCCCACCATCCTCTTGGTGCCAATATCTCGGAGCTTTTATTTCATTGGTTTTCAGCCAGTCCCAGGCCTCCGATAGCCACAGCTTATGGTTATGGTATCCACCGTCTTCAATAAAGTTGATGTAGTCTCCATTATTGACAAGGTTTGAGGAGATCTCATAGTCGTGGAGAAAAACACTATGACAGCCTTTTTCATTGTCAAAGTGAAACTCATTTCCCTCAAATCCAATCTTGTAAAGGCCTTCTTTTACCGTAAGCCACTCGATTTTTGATACCTCTGATCGTGTGCCTGTAAATGGCTTGTAAACCGGGAATAGTGGATTGTCCCCTAAGATTCTCTTTACGTCATAAAGGAAGAGCTCCTGGTGCTGCTGCTCGTGGTGACAGCCCAGTTCTACCAAACTTGTGATTTCTCGCTCAACTTTCGGATCAGTGCCAAACGAAGAAAGTAAATCGGCCATGTGCTTGTCTACATGCGCTCGGTAGTTAAAAATATCATTTACCGTAGGTCTTGTTAACTGTCCTCGATTTGCCCTGGTCCAGCGCTCACCTGCAGATATATAATAGCTATTGAAAAGGTATGGATACCGTTTGTCAAAAAGCGAGTAGCGCTTGGAATAGGGAACCAAAACGAAAGTCTCAAAAAACCAGGTAGTATGTGCCAAGTGCCATTTGAGTGGGCTTACGTCAATCACTGGCTGAACTACAAAATCCTCTATTTCTAAAGGGTCACAAAGCTCCTTGGTCTGCTTCCTTACTTGCAGAAACCGCGTGATGATCTCAGTTGTCGGGATTGTAGGGTTATTCAATCTCAAGATTTTTTCCAAGATATAAAGCTTACTTTTGAGAAGTGCATTTTCTGTGAAGAATTAATGAAAAATCCCGCCAGAAACGTGACGGGATTTCAAAAACAACCAATAACCTAACCAACTTTAATAGAAAAGGGATACCAACATTTATGCCAAAAGATCGTCTAAAGATCCTGAAAATCTTATGCAGCCACTCATACCAATAGACGGTGGACCCATATATGCCGAGACTGATTTATCGGCTTGGATGTCAGAGCCCTGGAATGCATGGTCGTCGCTAGCTATAGCCCTACCCTCGGTAATTTGGGCGATAAGGCTCAAGTGGGACTACCGGCGCTTTCCTTTTCTCTTCTTTTTAATCCCTCTGCTCTTTCTTGGGGGTCTCGGCAGTACGCTCTATCATGCTTTTCGAGCAAGTAAGCTGCTACTATGGATGGATGTCTACCCTACGGCGGTCGTTACATTTTCGGTCAGTGTCTATTTCTGGAATAAGATTCTGCAAAGGAGATGGCAAGTGGCGTCTATCATGGTCCCTTTTGTGATCCTACGATTCTTCTTTTTAGATCAAATGTCGGGTCACCTGGCAGTAAACCTAAGTTATTTTACCACAGGCGTTTTCATATTTCTACCTCTGCTTATACTTCTCATCAACACAAATTTCAGGCATTTTTCTGCGGCGCTGGCGTCTATCTTTTTCTTGTCCGTAAGCTTGGTAATGCGTCGAATTGATCATGCGGCTGCAGAGTACCTACCTATGGGATCACATTTTTTGTGGCACATCTTAAGTGGGTTTGGTGCGTATTATCTGGCAAAGTTTCTTTTCCTGATCAGGTCAGATGAGCTCAGCGTAACAAAACAGGACTTTACGAGCTTTAAAACTGAAAGATGATGAAATCAATTTGTCGTGTGCTATTTCATAAGCTTCTACAATCTCTGCTGCTGGTTGTATTTATTTCGAACAATGCTTTTGCACAAACCCCACTCTCAAAAGCTGACAAAGAAGTGATTTTGGAACGGCATAATTACTGGAGGGCTGATGTAGGAGTCTCACCAAAGATGATCTGGAGTGAGGAAATGGCTGAATTAGCAGCAGATTGGGCGCGAACTCTTGCAAAGAAGAATTGTGGTTTTTTTCACCGACCCAAAAACAGCTACGGAGAAAATCTTTTTAAAGGCACCTCGGGCTATTATGGCGCAAAAGAGGTCGTGGATGCATGGGCCAGCGAAAAACAAGACTACAATTACAATCGGAATACTTGCAAAACAGGGAAAATGTGTGGTCACTACACACAAATTGTTTGGGAAAATACCACGTCAGTTGGATGTGCGAAAATCACCTGTGATGGTGAAGATATTTGGGTCTGCAATTATGACCCTCCTGGAAATTGGGTGGGTGAAAAGCCATACTAAAACTTTCTCCCATAAGTAAAACTCACATCCGCTCCAGGACTTGCATTCGGTGTGCATCCAACTTCAAAAAAACAAAAAGTAGAATTGTAAATGCCCATAAACTAGAACCACCATAGCTAAAAAATGGCAGGGGAATACCGATTACCGGAAATAGCCCAATTGTCATGGCAATGTTTACGGTAAAGTGAAAGAAGATAATTCCAATTACCCCATAGCCATATATCCTCGCAAAAGAGGACTTCTGACGCTCAGCCAACACCGCAAGCCTGAGTAACAATGCGGAGAAAAGGATTAGCAAGGCAATACTACCTATCCAGCCGTGCTCCTCGCCGATGGTACAGAAAATAAAGTCTGTAGATTGTTCAGGCACAAAGTCAAATTTGGTCTGCGTACCCTCCAGAAATCCTTTTCCAGAAAATCCCCCCGATCCAATCGCAATCTTAGATTGTGTCACGTTCCATCCAGCACCTAATGGATCGATATTGGGATTTACAAGCGATAAAACGCGCTTCTGCTGGTGTGGCTGTAGCACATTGGTTAAAATAAAATCGACACTTCTTATCGATAGCACCACTACAATTCCGATCACGATCGTATAAAGCAGTTTTTTTGGCTTTTTGGCATTTAGTCCAAGAGCAAGTAGCACTGCAACTCCAATAATTATCAGCAGGATCGTTTGATCCACCAGCAAAGTCAATAGAAAGACCAGAACCACAGAGAAGGCAAATTTTAGGATGGTAGAGGGCATACCTTCCCTAAAAAGCGGTATTGCCAATGCACTAAAAACGAGCGCGGTACCCGTATCTCCCTGTAGTATGGTGAGAATAGAGGGTACAACGATAAGCCCAAAACAAAGAAGCAATGACTCGATCTTTTCGATCTTTTTGTTGGGGCCACTTAGGTATTTAGCAATAGCAAGAGCGGTGGCAAATTTGGCAAATTCGGATGGCTGTAGCCCAAATCCACCAATACCTACCCAAGACTTTGATCCGGCTACCTCCTTTCCTCCAAGTAAAACAAAGAGAAGTAATGCAACCACAACACCGTAAAACACATAAGCAAACGAATCAAAGATCTTGAAGTCAAAGAAAAAGATGACTATGATAATAAGCGCAGAAGTACAGATCCATACAAACTGCTTGCCCGCACTTGTACCAAAATCAAAGATGCTTTGCGCAAGTTCAGGGTCATATTCAGCTGCATAAATATTTAGCCAGCCAGAAATGGCTAAGAGACCAAATAAAGCTAGTGTGATCCAATCAATTTTCGGCGATAGTGATTCCTGGCGCATTTTCAGGTAAATATCTTTCCTCTAGTACATAATCTTCCAGCCATGGACGTGAGACCTCTCCAAATACGTAGAACTCAGCCAAAAGACTCGAAACAGAAACTGCTGCTCTACCTCCCTGTCCGGCATTTTCTACGTAGGCAGCCACGGCAATCTTTGGGTCATCCAATGGAGCGAAACCCATAAATCCCGAATGGTCTTCACCGTGTGGGTTCTGTACTGTGCTTGTTTTTCCGGCAAGCCTTAGTCGCTCCAAATATCCACGCCTGCCAGACCCTGCATTGATTACCTTTTCCATACCATTTACTATCGTCTTGTAATGCACAGAGTCAAAAGGAAGTTCTTCCCTTTTCAAACCAGACTGCAACAGATCCTCGCCGCTTTCTACTAAATGGGGAGTAATAAAGTAGCCTCTATTGGCCAAAATAGCAGCCAGGTTCACCATTTGCAAAGGAGTAACTAGCAGCTCTCCCTGACCAATGCTAAGAGATGCGATATTGGAGTACTTCCACCTCTCTACACCATAGATCCGGTCGTAGTATTCAATACTTGGAATGTTGCCAGACTTTTCATTAGGGATGTCAATTCCCAGGGGTCTCCCGAGTCCGAACATTTTTACGTAGTTACGCCATTTTTCATATCCGATTCTGGAGTCTAAAAACTTGCTACTTTTTTCACCTTGCTCCACCACGCGTTTCATGACTAAATAAAAGTAGTTATTGGATGATTTTTGGATTCCTTTTTCCATCCAATAAGGGCCGGGTGGCGCTAGATCTCCAATGTTTGAACCATCTGTGCGGATAATTTCGTCTGCTTCTACCACTCCCTCGTGCATTGCAATAATCCCTTGCAGCGTTTTAAACATAGATCCTGGTGGATACATTGCTTGTAAGGGTCTATTAAACAAGGGTTTGTTCTGGTCTTGGTTTAGGATCGGGAAGTAGTCGCTTAGATTTTTTCCACTGAGCAACGCCGGGTCATACGAAGGAGCAGAAACGAAGGCTAATATGCGCCCGGTTTTTGGCTCAATGGCCACTACGCTACCCACTTTATCCTCCATGAGCCGCTCGGCGTACTGCTGCAGTTCCAGATCTATCGTAAGTTGAATATTACCGCCAGAGATTGGTACTGTATCGTATTCGCCATCTCGGTATTCATCTTTGATTACCCCTTGCACATTCACCACTTTGTAGCTTACCCCCCTTTTTCCACGCAACTGCTGTTCGTAGGCTTTTTCAATCCCTCCAATCCCGATGTAATCGCCCTGCCTGTAGTAGTTTGCTGTATCCCGATTAAGCTCTCTACGACTGACTTCTCCAACATATCCAAGGATATTGGCCATAGACTTGGTGTTGTAGGACCTGACCGTCCGTGGTAAAATATAAAAGCCCGGATATTTTATTAATTGATCCTGAACTTTTGCGAATACAGTGTCAGAAAGTTGTTCTACAAATTTGCTGGCAAGAATTGAGGAGTACTTCTTGGCTTTGGTAAGCTTACTTTTAAATGTCTCTTCGTCAATTCCAAGCATTCCACAAAAAGCGCTGGTGTCCTGCACTTTTGCTTCCTTAGGTACAACCATGAGGTCATATACAGGTGAATTGAAAACAATAAGACTGTCTTTGGCATCATAAATAAGCCCTCTGTAGGGATACTCTATGGTCTTTTGTACCACGTTATTCTCTGCCGCAATCTTGTAGTCCTCTTCGATAAGTTGGATATAAAAAAGTCTCGCAGCAAATATCAGTGCAATTGAGACGATCAAAATTCTGATTCCTAAAGCCCTGCCACTCATATTCTTTTGCTTCTGGGGGTCATAAGAAAGTGAATAATGAAAATCGCAACCGTGCTGAAAATTGTACTGAAAAAGATGCGTTGGATAACTGTGCCAAACAAATGAAATCCACCATTCTCAATGATGAACAACAAAAAGTGGTGAATCAGGATGAGCGGGAAGATAAACCCCAAGAACCCCGTCCATCTCAAGTTCCAAATGTTCAGATTTCCTAGCTCTTTCCAATCGTCATTTATAATGGCCAACCAGGCATTTCTAATAAACATGAGAAAAACGCAGGAAAGCGCATGTAGGCCTGGTGTATTAGAAAATAGGTCTATAAGAAGGCCTGTGCAAAAGCCAATTAGTAAGAGGTATATCCTGCTTAAAGTCACCGGCAGAAATAGTAAAAAGCCGACGTAGATAAAACCAAACGCTACGTTAAATAGCGCCAAACGATGCACGAGAGGTAGCTGTACCAATAGCAGGAAAGTAAAGTTCAGAAGTTGTTCCTTGAGATTGATCCTATTCATGAACTGAAACTATTGCGGTTTTTACCTCCAAACCTTTCCGATATTGACTCGACCTTGCCCTTCATTTCTATTTACAGCGCTTCAAGCGAATCCTTTTCTTGCTTCAATAAGTCCTTGATTACATACACGTAGTTGAGGGAAGTAAAATCTGTAAGCAAGCGGATATCAGCTTCATAAAAGGTCATTTGATCCTCCAGGAAAGTACGTTGAACAATCCCAATGGGCAGACCTTCGGGAAAAACCGAATTAAATCCTGAGGTGATCACGGTATCACCTTCACTGAGCTTGATGTGACGAGGCACGTACTTTAAGCTCGCTTGTGAGTAGTCTTTTTGGTCCCATTGTACAGTAGCCATGGTTTGGGTTCGTTTCACTTTGGCCGAAATCAGCAGATTTGGATGTAACACAGAGTATACGGTAGCAAAATTCTGGGAAACTGACTTTACCTGACCAGCAATTCCAAGCGAGGTGATTACTCCCATTCCTGCCTGAACACTATCCCTTTTTCCAGCCGCTAACGTAATAAAGTTAGCTCCCCGTCCAGTGGTGTTTGCAACGACTCGTGCACCGATTACCTGATATCGCCCTATTGTATCAAGAAAAGTACTAGGTGAAGCTTCAAGTGCATTTAATCGAGCCTGAAGAAGCTCGTTCTCCAGCATTAATCGCTGATTGATCTCGGTGAGTTCAAAATAATTGGACACATTCTCAGAAGATTGTGAGATACTGCCTGCTAGGTAGTTGCTTGAATTAAAGTAAGCTGCACCTTGCCGCTGGTTGAAACTGAAGAGTAACCAAATACTGAGAATCTCAAGAAATACAAAAACACCAACTTCTCTCCACCTATATAGGAAATCTAAGAGCTTTTGCATCTACTTTAATTCATCAAGACTGCCTTAAAGTGATTTAGATTTTTTAGGGCTGCGCCTGTTCCTCGAACAACTGCTCTCAAGGGATCTTCAGCAATATGGATAGGCAGCTTTGTTTTCATGGAGAGTCGTTTGTCAAGTCCCCTCAACATAGCTCCGCCTCCGGTCAAATAGATGCCGTTATCGTAAATATCTTCGGAGAGTTCCGGCGGAGAAATCTCTAATGCTTTAAGTACCGCCTCTTCAATTTTGGACACTGATTTGTCGATGGCAAAGGCGATTTCAGAATAGGAGATCTTAATGACTTTAGGAATTCCTGTCATCAGATCACGCCCCCGGATCTCATAGTCTTCCGGCCCATCATCTAGCTCTGTCAGGGCCGATCCAACCTCAATTTTCACCTTTTCGGCGGTACGCTCTCCAATCAAAAGATTGTGCTGCCTACGCATATAGTCGAGGATGTCTTTATTGAAAGAATCTCCCGCTACGCGAATAGATTGGTCGCAGACAATACCACTAAGGGCAATTACCGCGATCTCTGTAGTACCTCCACCAATGTCCACTACCATGCTTCCGATGGGCTGATCAATATCAATTCCGATACCAATAGCCGCAGCAATGGGCTCATGTATCATGTAAACTTCCTTAGCCCCGGCATGCTCTGCTGAATCTCGCACCGCTCGCTTTTCTACTTCTGTAATTCCTGAGGGGATGCAAATGATCATCCTGTGAGAGGCAGGCATAAAGCTTTTTCTCCCATTATCGATCATTTTGATCATGCCACGAATCATGTGCTCTGCGGCATGAAAGTCAGCAATAACACCGTCTTTAAGGGGACGAATCGTTTTGATGTTCTCGTGGGTCTTCTCATGCATTTGCATGGCATTCCTGCCAATGGCCAGGACTTTATTGGTGCTTTTGTCAATCGCGATAATTGATGGCTCGTCCACTACCACCTTGTCTTTGCTAATGATTAGCGTATTGGCTGTACCTAAATCAATAGCAATATCGCTCTGAAAAAAATCGAAAAGCCCCATGAATTATCAGTCAGATTTTCGCACGAATTTAGACTCGTTTTAGCACAAAAGCTAAATATCATCGCTTCGCAACAGTATTAGCTGACTTGCCGTGCTGCATTGGCTTTGAGTGACTTGAGCTTTACGCGTAAATCATTCAGCGTTTCCTTGGAGAGCTCCATGTAGATACGAAAACTCTCATTTGCTACCAATTCTTCACTTATGAGCAATTCAAATGCTTTATTCTGAGAAAACTTTACATGCTTGATGCGCTCAAGCACTTCTTTGGGCCTCTTTAGTAGTGAGATTTGGTTTTTTGTTGTAATTAGATCTTCGTAAAACTCATCGATTCGATCCTTTTTCTTCTGTGCCTGCCATTTTGCTAAGGAAATGAGCCCGCTCCAAGATGCAATGATCAAAGACAAGATTACACCGCCAAGCTCTGCATACCTTTCAGCAAAGCTGGGTTCATCTCGGGCAAGAAAGCTCCGAGCACCCTCGTGTAAAGGTATATTTAGCCTTCCCTGGTCAAAATCTTCCTGCATACCATTGTAGAGGAGCGGATCAATTACTGTAAATACTTGTCGGTTTCTGAGAATGGTCCTGGTAAAGTCATTTACTGGAACTTCGCCTAGAGTTGCTCTGGCCATCACTACCAGATCCACAGTAAGCGTTACAATCGGTTTTTGAGAAAATGCACCATATGCATCTTTGGGAATCACGAAAGGGAGGAGGCGAGGGTACTTTAGCGATATTCCTTGTACCGTAGAGGCGCCATTAATACTGCTGCTTTCACTAAAGCTGAAAAGTCGAAAGCCTTCGAACTCACGTAGCGTGCCATTATCCAGCAGATTTGCAAGCACCACAACTACGTCTGCCTCCGCCATCTGAAAAGTCACTTGCATTTCGGAAGTTGGCACCCCGTAAAAGTCAAAAAGGTCCATCATTAGGTTGTAGGTTGGAGAGTTTTCTCTTCCGATGTAAAGTGGCTTGTCCGAAACCAACGCCAGAAAAGAAGTGATTTCCTGGTCACTACGATAGAAGACATGCAAGACTTCAGAATACACTGAAAATAACGAATTGATGCCCGCTGTGTAGTCAACATAATTATCTACCAATGCAAAATCTACCGTACCCGCGATAAGGCTATCCAGATTTTGGCTGGTTCCAAGCCCCTTTATCAATTGGAAGTCCGTATTGTAGTAAGTGGCTTCAAGCAAGGCCTCCATCTTCTCAGCAATCTCCTGATTTGGACCCTCATCGTTGTAGATAAACTTGAAAGTGGTGAGTGTAGGATTACAGCCTGAAAATATAAGAATCGAGATAAGTATCCGAAAAGCAAGCTTCATAGCAATAAATTCATCTTCTGTAAAATAGCACCATCCGCTGTTTTAAAGGCTATTGCGTCCCCACAAGCAGCAACTTATAATACTATATGCCCTGTCCAACAGGACGTTTAAGCTTTTGAGAATATAAAATTCATAAATAACAATGCATAGCCGCACCTAAAGGCTTATGCTATCTTGAAACTACAGTTGACCAATTTATTCCTAGTTTTACTTCCTTCATGTTAATCGCTGCATTTTAAATGAGAAAGAGAATTTCGTTTGCTGACCGAGTCAAATATCGGTTTGACAGCTTTGTATCTCAAGGAACCATCTCAATGATCAAGGGCTTGGCGGTCCTCACTTTGATCGTAATTACCATATTCGGAATTACACTTTTGAGCTTAGGCCTTCACCCCGATCACGAGGCAAACTTTACTGTATTTGAATCCATTTGGGTAAATCTCACACATGCACTCGATCCTGGAGTACTTGGCAATCACGACGAGAACTGGCCATTTCGAATGTTTATGCTCTTGACTACTGTTTTAGGGCTGGTGATTATCTCTACTTTAATTGGCTTGGTTTCTAATGGTATTTTGACAAAACTAGAGATACTCAGAAAAGGAAGGTCTTTCGTAATTGAAAAAGACCATGTTTTAATTCTGGGATGGTCTTCTAAGATCTTTACGATTATACCGGAACTGGTCGAGGCAAATGAAAATCAAAAACGTGGCGTCATTGTGATACTTGCAGATATGGACAAGGTCATGATGGAAGACGAAATAAGGGACAAAGTGGGAAGCACCGGAAATACGCAGGTGATCTGTAGAACAGGAAATCCTATCGATGTGCACGATCTTCAGATCGCCAATCCTTTTGACACAAAGTCAATAATTATCCTCGATAAAGACAATGAAAACTCGGATAGCCAAATAATCAAGACCATAGTAGCGATTGTAACCAATCCAAATCGAAGGAAAGCGGCCTACCATATTACTGCTGAGATGGAGGATAAGAGAAACTTTGATGTAGCGAAAATGGTGGGCGGAAATGAAGTTGAGTTGATCCTTTCAGATGAAATTATCTCTCGCATCATGGTGCAAACGAGTAGGCAGTCCGGGCTTAGTGTGGTCTATCAGGATTTGATGGACTTTGACGGAGATGAAATCTATTTTGAGGATGCTGACAAGCTTGTCGGGAAGACTTTCAGAGAAATACTATTTGCTTACGAGGAATCTGCTATTATGGGAATCCAATATGCAGATAAGTCTGTGGAAATCAATCCGCCTATGGATACCCTCTTCAAAGAAGGAGATAAAGTGATAGGTATCACAGAAGATGATGACACACTGATACCCAACGTAAAAGATCCCGGAGAGCCTCACGAGAGTAAAATCGTATATACAGAGCCGGAACCACAAGAATCCGAAAAAATTCTGATCATTGGCTGGAATAGTCGCGCTCGTTACATCATCCAGGAGCTTGATAATTATGTCCCAAGTGGATCATCTGTAAAGGTTGTATCCAAGTTTGAAGATGCTCAAAATAATATCAGTAAGCTGAACAAAAACGTCGATAATATTTCCTTGGATTTTGACATTCAGGATACCACAGATCGTGAAACACTTGAGGCAATGCGACTGGAGGATTACGACTACATTATCCTCTTGAGCTACGTGGACAATTTTCCTATACAAGAGGCGGATGCTCAGACACTTATCACACTACTCCATTTACGAAACTTTACTGAAGTACATGGAAGCAAGTACAAGATTGTAAGTGAGATGCTAGATATTCGAAATCGGCAGCTTGCCGATATTACCAGTGCAGATGACTTTATTGTAAGTGATAAACTGGTAAGTCTTTTGATGAGCCAAGTTGCAGAGAATAAGTACCTCATGCGCGTCTTCGAAGACCTCTTCGATGCTGAAGGCTCAGAAATTTACATTAAGCCGGCAAAAGAGTACGTGCAGACAGGAATCCCAATGAATTTTTATACGGTTTTGGAGTCAGCTGCCAGGAAAAATGAAGTTGCTATCGGATATAGGAACATTAACAAAGCCAAGACCGCTGATGCACAATATGGTGTAGTATTGAATCCGAAGAAATCAGAGGAGTTTGAGCTGGCTGAAGAAGACATGGTGATTGTCTTGTCAGAGGATTGAGTTTTTATTTCAAAGATTCTATCCAAAGTAGAGGTCGGATTGCACTGGCCTCAGTGGGATTGTTTCAAGGCAGCGCACTCGACTTGTGAGCTTGTTCACGAGTGCTTGCTTTTTGCTTTTGTGCTTCGCTGCGCAATACCGCTAGCACAATTTGGTGGAAAGGATCCTGAGCCTTTTTATCATACCAGTTTTACCCACGAAAGACCCAAGAAGTGATTGTCCTTCTTGTTGTAGATTCTATTTTTATAGGTCAAAGTAAGGACGAAGCTTCTTGACTTTGGTATGAGTAGCAAAGCAATTCCAAGAAATGCCACAAACAAAAAATCCCAACTCGAAAGTCAGGATTACTAAAGCTTAATATTTAGTTAGCCGTTGTTACCTCGCAACAACATCCACTACCTTGGCGATCTTAAATGATTTACGTTCTTTATGGCCGCAATAGGTACAAACGTAGTACTTCAGAAGCTCGCCTTCCTCCATTTCGGTTGCAGATTGAACTACCTCTTCGCGATCAACTTTCAGAGTTTGATAGTTACAAGCACTACATCTAAGTGCATGTAGTCTACCGTTGTATTTTTCAATCTTGGTATAACCAGAATCTTCGTCAATCCAGACATCATAATCAACTGAAAATGCGTTTTCTTCTGCTTGCATTCCCTCATCGAGGTAAACGTCTTCTTCCTCTTCACTCAAGAGTTTCATCTTTTTTCCATCTGGAGAGGTTCTAGGCGTATAGCGAAGCACCTTAAGCCTTTTTTCGATGAAAAAAGGATAGTAGAATTTCAGGATATTTTGGATGATTACTCCAAGAATGATGGCAAACATTGTGCTCATGAATACACGCACAAAAAACCATAACCAGTTGGTTTCAGCGAAAAGTGTATTAAAGAAAATGGCAGAGCCAATTACTACCAAGAGCACTCCATACCAAAGCATGTTAATCTCATGCATGTTGATATAATCGTATCTTGTTTTATAGTCGCTGGTGATGACAAGTTTTAGGTAGTGTCCTAAAAGAATCAAAACTCCTACTCCAAATACTGCATAGGAGAGGTATTGTCCATAGGTGTTCCAATTACTGAGAATATCCGGTGATATAGGATCAGTCATAGTGTAATGTATTTAAGCAGAATACTTTTAAAGTGCAAAAATGCCACATTTTCATAAGGATGCAGCACATAATTCAACCAAGATCAAAGCTTTTTCAACGAAACAAACGGTAAAATATTAAAAAAATGTAATTCTGTCAATGAATTGTGCTGCAATACTGGGTTCAAATACCAGTTTGTTTTACTTCTAATCTCAAGTACAGTAAAACAACATTGATATTATGCTTGTCTACAGCGGCTTTTCAATCATTGATATTGGAAAGGAGTAATCTATTTTAGCCGCGCAAGAGGAAATCGCCAGAATCAATGATGGGATATTGAGCCACGGGGCGATTATAAAGATAAACCCATGCTTCCATGGTCTTACCGCCTTTGATTTGCACTTCCTGAAGTTCTCTGCGGTATTCATTGGGTGAAGGAAACGCTGGGCCGATACCTTCAAAACGATCCAGTTCTTCGAGCAACTTTTTGTCCCTTATGCTAAAAACTTCCCCTATCACCTTCTTGGAAATATCCTCGGTAGGGATAACCCCGGGGTAATAGTCAATTAAGTATAAATGTCCCTGGTAGGTTGCTTCGGCAAGGAAAACGGCAGAGTCACTTAAAAATCTGCCCATTTCGTGATTCGCTTTTTTGCGCAGCAAACCATATGTAAAAAGAAAATCCTCTTTCATACTTCGAAAGTACATAGAGATCAATAGCCAAAATCAGACATCCTCAAGAAATCACTGGATGCAGGTAGGTTAAAATAAATAAGCCCTCATTTCATATTTTTGACCAAATCACGTTAATCTTTGGAAATGTCCAGACGCACTTTTTTACGGCAACATTTGCTTGCTGCAATCTCAATTTTCCAACTTCTAATTGTAAATGCCCAGATTCCACTACCCGACTTTCGGGATCTTGTGTATTCCAAAGAGATTTCCTCTGCGTTAGTGAAGGAGCGATCGATGGTAATTGTACATGTCCCAGACGAGACAAAAGATGGAGTACGCTTAGTGGGAGACTGGCAAGCGATCGCAGAAAAAGCGCATAAAGCCTTTGTAACCATGGGAGTTGATGCCATTGCTTACATTAATCACTATGATCTCTCGGTCAGTCCGAATGCGCTCTCCGAATACTCAGAACTGTTCACACGAAGGAAAGTCAAGAACTTGATTTTTCTGATTGAGGAGCGGAAAGGTTACAGCTTATCAATAGTTCCATTCAATAATAAGCCAACTCTGATGGATAATGGATCGGTCGCATTTCAAATAAGTGATTCTGATCTTTACAGTGTTCTGTTGCAAACCGGCATAGAAATTAGACGAGCGGATTTTGAAAATGAAAATTACCTTATTCCTGCTAAGCCTAATTATGAAGCGGGAATTTCAATCGTGGAGAAAGCAGTGCTTCAGAATTATCCAGGAATCCTACGGAGGACTAAACTTTCGGTAGAGCGATTTGCAGAGTTTACCGTCCCCAAGGAGGCAAGCGCGGAAACACAGAAAGAAATAGCAGAACATAACCAACTCATCCAAGAACAAAATGAGGAACTGGCCGAACTAACCAAGCGGTACCCCTACGAATTTGAGCTGATTGATCCAATGAGTGATGAAGACCTTCTGCGCTCCCGCAGGCAGTTTGTTCTAAGAAGTGTACGTGGGAAAGCTGCTACGTTAAGATCGCTACTTGACTTTACTGTGAGGGAAGAAGAGACTGATTTTGTAAGCCTAATCCCGATCATGCCTGATCAGACCAAAGCAAAACCGATCTCCCGGGACGCATTGGTATACAAATTTTATGTGCGACAAAATATCTCAAAAAACATTCATATTGGGGAGTGGGATGCTGATCTTAGTTGGCAAGATGCACTTAGCAACATGATTGGACATTTGATCCAGGAGCATACGGTAGACCAGTGACCACACGCCTAAATTACTTCAAAAATAAACCCAAGGTCAGTAAGATAGACGTTGCTACTTACCTTAAAAGGCTTAATCTGTCTGGCGAAGCGCCAAGTTTAAGTTTCCTTAGAAAGCTGCACCGAGCACACTTGTTGATAGTTCCGTTTGAAAATTTGGATATTCACTACCGCCAGAAAATTGTCCTGGATTACGAACTTATTTTTAAAAAGATCATTGTTGGTAGAAGAGGAGGTTATTGCTACGAGCTAAACGGGCTGTTCTATCATTTGCTCTATCATTTAGGATTTGATGTAAAGGTTATTTCTGCGCAGGTTTTTAAGGAGGAAGAAGATGCCTTTGGCAAAGCGTTTGGGCATATGGCTTTATTGATAAAACTGGAAGAAAATTCCTACCTGGCTGATGTGGGATTTGGAGAATGCATTGTATTTCCTAAAATGATGAAATCTATGGAGGTGCAGATGGACCATGTGAATTACTGGAGACTAGAAGAGGATGCAGATCATCATCTCGTGCTAAAATCTTCTGCGGATGCTATTCATTTTAAAACTCAATATCGTTTTTCTACACAACCAAAAGAGCTGATACAATTTATGGAGATGAATGAGTACTATCAAACTAATGTTAGCTCATCATTTACCCAGGGAAAGCTGATCACTCGCCTTACGGAATCAGGGCGTATCACACTTACGGATCGTAAATTTTCTGAACTTAAGCTCGGAAAAAAACTAGAAACAGAAATTCAAAGCGAGGACGAATTTCTTGCCGTACTTCAGCAGCACTTCGGCATTAGCTATCGCGATTTAAATCGAATTGAATAAAACACACTTTTAAGTCTTGCGATGGGCCTAAACAACAGATTTTACTTCTGCTGATACTTTTTTATTGCGCGCTTGAGGGCATCTACATTTGTGGAAATAGCTGGATCGCTGTAGATCCTTGCAGATAAAGCTGAAATCACTGTGCGCTTGAAGCCTAGTTTTTCCGCCATTTCTTCGCAGAATTTGATTTCAGAGAGATACACCTGACTGTCAATTTTCATTAGTTGCACCAAATGAAATAGATACTCAAATCTATCGTCCTCTGTCATGGTACTCAGCGGTGGGAGTGGTTCCGGACTTTCAACAAGTTGGTTGATTTCCTCCTCCGAAACACCGTTGGCCTTGCCAATCATATAGATCAATGCTTTCTCTTCTCCTGCAAAGTCCTCATCAATGTTTGCAAGCTGAACCAGTACGCTAAGTTTGGATTTGATACTCATGAACTACCTTTATTAGAGTCTCAGAAATTTATTTGCTGTTTTCAAAAGCATATCGCGATTGGCTTTGATAGATGGATCACTGTAAACCAAGGAAGACAATTTCTTTACTACTTTCTTATCATAACCAAGTTTTGCAGCCATACTCTCACAAAATCTAATTTCGGTCAGATAAACGTCACCATCAATCTTCATCAATTGAATGATATCGTATAGATAGTCAAACCGTTCTTCTGTCATGAGCCCTTGGTAACTAATTTCTGCATCAGGCTTTTCATTGATTGTTTCTTCTACCAGATCATCGATCTCTTTTTCAGGTATTGAGTTTGCTTTCCCGATCGTGTAGATATAAGATCGCTCAGGTTCGTCAAAATCCCGGTCAATGATTGACAGTTGAATAAGGGCTTTTAGGTGATTCTTGAGGTTAGCGTCCATTGGCTGATATACTGATTGTGACCACCTAATTTAAGGCATTTCCTGAAACTGCAATTCAGTAAGGGCGATTCAAAAGGTTAGAGACTATTCATCGCTTCCACAGGCCTCCGCAAGGTAGCGCAGGAAGGGACAGATGATCTTTACTCTGCCAATTTGAGAAATTGGTATCAAAAAGGGTGATACAAAAAGGGCGCAGGTGGTGAAAAGCACTTGCACCCCTTCTAGCGGTCTTAAACTTTTACCACAGAGTTATCTTCAAAAGTGAGATTGTTGGGCACATACGCATCGGCTTGGGTATCATTTTCCCAGACCTCACCATCTAGCACATACCTAAATTCATAAGACTTGCCTTGTTCCAAATCCACAGTCACGGAGAATTTTCCGCTTTTGTTTTTATTAAGCTCAAGCTCTGTCGTGCTCCAGTTATTAAATTCTGCAGCTAGTGCAATTCTTTTTGCACCCTGTGATTCTTTTTTGCCAAGGGAAAAGGTGACTTTGGCAAATGGTTTTGTTTTCAAATACTTCTTTGAAATCATAATTATCAAGTTTTTCTGTTTTGAATTGCAAAATTTCATTAAATCTCTGCATTCAACAACAGTTAAGGCATCTATTTTTAGACAATTCATAATTGTTGCCTTTTATCGCCCACATCCAAAACCGTAATTTTAAAATCTAACACTGTTGTAATTCTGTTTTAGAAAGAGTTTTCAAGTCCACTTTCAGAAGACCATTTTAAACATTTATCAAAGCCTAAAACAGCCTACTTCAGATACCGTATCTTTATAGTAAGACTGTTCTTAAAACTTATCTCACTCATGAAAATCCGAATCAATGCTGTACAGTGCACCACACCTGATGAGATCGATAAAGATGAGCTTTATTTAAAGATGCATGGTCAAAAGATATGGCCGGAAGGCCAGATTTACCATCGTGTAGATACTGGGGATAAAGTGGATGTTGGTTTGATACTGGAAGTGACCGAAGGCTGGAATGAAATCGAAGTGTGGGACTTTGACTTTATAAGTAGAAACGATTTATTGGGTGCTTTTAGATTCAATGTCAATACAGTACCGGGCCAATACTCCACAAGCATGACCCTGCTTGAAAAAAATAGTACTGCCAGCTACTACTTGTTTTGGGAGGTTCTCTAGCACCTTCTACAATGGCATTCTCAGGCCTTTTATGGTCTGATAGAGCCGAACAGCATGTGAATCAGTAAGCCCGCTCACAAAATCATTAATTACCTGAAGGGACTCGTAAACAGATCGTTGCGGTCCCAGCAGCACGGCATACTCCTCTGGCAGTAACCGTAAAGTGGATTTGTGCTTGGCAAGTGCATTTGAAAAATGCACTTTGTACATGGCGGTGGCAAATGATTCAATCAAAAAGTCAATCACTTCAAAGCCCCCGGCTTCCTTTTCTAGTACCAGCTTTGACCGATAGATTTTCTCAATAGAAAGAGCAATGATTTCCTTAAGCGCTGAGGCAGCGGGTATTAGATCTGTCAGCGCTTGATCAAATTCGCCTGTGAGCATTGCCTCCTCATTTTGCTCAAATATTGACGTACATTCCTGGATCAGTCGGCTGATTGCCATCGCCCTGAGTACGCCAAGCTTTTCATTTAATGTGGAGATTTTTCCAAGTTTCTGATCAGAAAACTGGTCACCTAATATTGCCGCAAGTAATCCCTTCACCTCCTCAAAAGGAATCAGCCCGAGCCTGCAACCATCCTCCAAATCAATGATATGATAGCAAATGTCATCGGCAGCTTCTACTAAAAAGGTAAGCGGATGCCTGCACCAGCTCGTTTTGCCTAAAGAAATCAGGCCCATCGTAGTGGCCATTGACTCAAATAATTTTAGGTCACCTTGATAGAATCCATACTTTTTCTGGCTTTTTCTATGCGGAACTTTATCACTGTGAGCTGAAATTGGGTATTTGGTGAAAGCCCCCAGTGTAGCATAGGTCAGCTTAAGGCCTCCGCTTGTGTGATTGAGGATTCGAAACCCTTGCGCATTGCCTTCAAACTGTGTAAGGTCTTTCCAATCCTCTTCGGTCACCTTACCCTGAAAGTAAAGGCCTTTTTCGTTGGTTTTGTAAAAAGAGGAAATACTGTCTTCTCCTGAATGACCAAAAGGAGGGTTTCCCAAATCATGCGCCAGGCTAGCTGCACCTACAATTGCCCCAAAATCATGAACAGTAAATCCTTTTCTCTCTAGCTCGGGATATTTTTCAAGCAAAAACCGACCTGCATTTTTACCGAGCGAGCGTCCCACACTAGATACTTCCAGGCTGTGAGTTAGTCTGGTGTGAACAAAGTCATCTTCCGGTAGTGGGAATACTTGGGTTTTGTCCTGAAGCTTTCGAAAAGGATGCGAGAATATGATTCGGTCATAATCCTGCTCAAACCTACTTCGCAGCAGGTCGCCGGATACCACCGTGTCTCCCGGGCGCTTATTTGAAAGTAGGTTTGTCCACTTCATAAATTGCAAAGCTACTTTAGCCTCTCGTTCTTTATGATCTCTTGTTTCAGCGAGTGTACAAAAGCATTCACTGTGACCATGTTTGGATTCATCTGTGATAGGTCTGAAACTTCTATGCCGCAGTTAGTAGGGCAGGATCTTGTCTTAGTAATCGGCAAAGTGTGCGGTAAGTATGAGGATGCTTTTGTTGGAATTGCACCGGCCTTTCAAAGAAGTTTTCAACTGCCACAGCAAAAAACTCTTCATTATTTACACCGCCGTATTCTCTGAAAAATGTTTCATTGCCTGAGTTGATTTCTTTCATTGTCCTCTGTGCTTGCCGTTCCCATTCCTCTAGGACCCATCCCTCTAAAAAGCCGTATTCATTATTCATTATCCGATTTTCCAGCCGCAGGGCGTGCGCCATTTCGTGCAGACCAAGATTGCGCCCGTCTTCGCGTAAGTATCCATCTACAAAGTCTTTCCAGGAAAGTGCAATCGCTTTTAGCTTAGGATTTACTTCGCCTTTGTGAAAAGCCCTGTTTTGGTGATTGTAGAAAGATTCAGGAAAGACAAAAATCTTATAGAAGTAAGGAAAAGTGATGCCCCTAAAGCCGAATGTGAGTTGTGCTGCCGAAGCTGAAATTAGAACCTTCATTTCATCGGTCACGGCACTCATCTGTCTTGCAATGAACTCTTTGCTGGACATGAACCTGGCAACTTTGTAGATAAAAATCTTTTTAGATTTCTCCGGCAGTTTTTGGTAGAATGTAAAATGCTTTTGCAAGTAAGACACGTGCTTTTCAGGGAAGAAATACGGAAAAGCGTAAGACTTAGCTTCCCTGAAAAAAAACGTCAAAACATCTCTAAAAATCCCAAGTGCCAGAATTGCAATTATTCCAAAGAGAAAAATGATGAGAATCACAATGCTCTTAGCAATCCCTTCAAATGGACCTTTTCGTTGAGCGTTTGTACCAGTCGTTCAATAGATACACGCTCCTGCTGCATGGAATCTCGCTCACGGAGTGTTACCGTATTGTCTTCTTTTGACTGGTGATCTACCGTCACGCAGTATGGCGTGCCAATTGCATCTTGTCTTCGGTAGCGTCTACCTATCGCATCTTTTGCGTCGTATTGGTGCGTAAAATCAAATTTGATCTCATCCGCAATTTTATGCGCCTGCTCTGGTAATCCATCCTTATTGACTAGCGGCAAGACTGCCACTTTACATGGAGCCAAGGGAGCTGGAATCTTCAAGACGGTGCGTTCGCTCCCATCCTCCAGCTTTTCTTCGGTGAAAGCGGAAGACATTACCGCGAGAAACATTCTGTCTAGACCGATTGAAGTCTCTACTACGTAAGGCACAAAGCTTTCATTGGTAGCCGTGTCGAAAAACTGCAATTTCTTGCCGGAGTGTTGCTCGTGAGCCTTTAGGTCAAAATCTGTTCTTGAATGGATTCCTTCCAGCTCCTTGAAGCCCATTGGGAAATTAAATTCAATGTCGGCGGCTGCATTGGCATAATGCGCCAGATTGATGTGATTGTGAAAACGGTAGTTTGTGTCTCCCAGACCAAGAGCTTTGTGCCAGCGCATCCGTTTTTCTTTCCAGTGCTCATACCACTCAAGTTCTTCTCCAGGCTTCACGAAAAACTGCATTTCCATTTGCTCAAACTCCCGCATACGAAAAATAAATTGACGTGCGATGATCTCGTTTCGGAAAGCTTTGCCAATCTGAGCGATACCAAAAGGAGGCCTTTGCCGTGCGGTTTTTTGCACGTTTAGGTAGTTGACAAAGATGCCTTGTGCTGTTTCCGGCCTCAAAAAGATCTTATCTGCACCGTCCGCGAGAGAGCCCAACTCAGTGGAAAACATGAGGTTGAACTGCCGAACCTCAGTCCAGTTCTTTGAGCCAGAAACCGGGTCTGCGATTTCGAGCTCTTCGATTAGTGATTTTACATCGGCTAAATCGCCTTTGCCGAGTGCCTTACCCAGGCGGTTTTCAATGGTCTTGATCTTCTCGCGGTATCCAACTACCCGAGGATTGGTATCAACAAACTGTTTTTCATCAAAGCTTTCTCCGAATCGCTTTGCAGCCTTGGATACCTCCTTTGCCACCTTCGCCTCAATTTTGGCGAGATATTCTTCTACTAAAACATCTGCCCTGTATCGCTTTTTAGAGTCTTTATTGTCAATCAAGGGATCATTGAAAGCGTCTACATGCCCAGAGGCCTTCCAGGTGGTAGGGTGCATGAAAATAGCAGCGTCGAGACCCACAATGTTATCATGCATCTGCACCATGGCCTCCCACCAGTATCTTTTGATGTTGTTTTTTAATTCTGACCCATTGGGCCCATAATCGTAAGTAGCACCTAATCCATCATAGATATCACTAGAGGGAAAAATGAACCCATACTCTTTACAGTGCGATACGATCGACTTTAGCGATCCGCCTTCCGGTGTATTACTCATCGTGAATAAGAAATGTCGTGTTTTGAATCAGGTAAGATCCTTCTAAATATTCTTGGCTACTGGATCAAATCCCTTGGGGGAGTGACAACTAAAAGATCTCTGTGCGCGAAAAGAAAAAAGAAGCCTCAATGGCGGCATTCTCGTCAGAATCTGAGCCGTGTATGGCATTTGCCTCGATTGATTTTGCGTAGAGTTTACGCACTGTTCCTTCTGCAGCTTCTGCGGGATTGGTGGCACCGATTAACGTTCTGAAATCCACAACAGCATTGTCCTTTTCTAAAACCATGGCTATTATAGGACCTGATGACATATATGCGACTAAATCATTGTAAAAAGGCCGCTCCTTATGAACCTCGTAAAATTGCCCGGCCCTTTGCTGATTAAGTTGTGTCAACTTCGCTGCTTTGATCACAAAACCAGCCTTCTCGATATGCTGAATGATGGCACCTGCATTTCCATCTGAAAAAGCATCTGGCTTGATCATAGTGAAGGTAGTATTTCCTGACATAGAGTTAAATGAGTTTTTATGTAGATCTGAAATGATAATTTCGGCAAAAATAGCAGAATAGTGTTCAGAACGGTTCCCAGTCTTTTGTTTCTGAAATGTTGCTAGTTTTGCGCCTCATCTTTGCTCGTCAGGGCATTTTTATGAAGGATACTCAGGCACTGAAGGACTTTCTTTCTACCCCCAGGACCATAGTGATTACCACCCATGCAAACCCAGATGCAGATGCATTGGGTTCTTCCTTGGGGCTTGAACATTTTCTGGTAAGTCAGGGACACACCGTGCAAACCATCATACCAAATTCCTTTCCAGACTTCTTAGAATGGATGCCAGGACTTCATGAGGTAATTGATTTTGAAGCAAAGCCAGAAATAGCAAAAAAGAAAATTACTGCTTCCGAAGTGGTTTTTTGCCTGGATTTCTCTGCGTTCAGCAGAGTTCGAGGTATGTCGGAGTGTTTATCTACTTATCAAGCCCAAATCGCATTGGTAGATCACCATCTTAATCCGGCAATTAAACCTCACTTCAACTTTTGGAATGATAAAGCGGCAGCAACTTCTGAGCTCGTTTACGACCTTATTGAGGACCTAGACAAAAAGGAACAGATTACCCCTGCAATAGCCGATTGCCTTTACGCAGGCATCATGACAGACACTGGCTCCTTTAAGCACCCAAGTACCAGCGCGAAGATCCACCGGACGGTCGCTGAATTGATTTCACTAGGTGCCAATGTAAATAAGGTGAGTAGACTCATCTATGATACCAACTCACTTAATCGTTTGAGATTTCTCGGCTATGCCTTAGCAGAAAAGTTGCAAGTCAACTCCAAATTTCAGGTAGCTCATTTTGTGATTAGGGAACAGGATGTAAAGCAATTTGACCTTAAGAAAGGGGATACTGAAGGATTGGTAAATTATGCACTTTCGATTCGAGGTGTTGTAGTGGCTGCTATCATTATCGAGAGAGACAATGAAATAAAAATGTCTTTCAGAAGTGTTGGTGACGTTGCAGTGAATGATTTTGCCGAGAAATTCTTCGAAGGAGGCGGACACAAGAATGCTGCGGGAGGTACTTCTTCCCTTGACATAGAATCGACAGAAAGGAAGTTCAATGATCTTATTTCACAAAATATTTTAAATACGAAAATTTCATGAAAAACTTAATCATCACATTGTTAGTCGTAACTCTGATCAGTTGCGGTGGAAATGATAGTTACACCACGGATGCTGGCACGCTGGTTTCTTACCACAAAAAAGGAAGTGCCACGCCAATTGACAGCCTGTACTCGTACTTTATACTTAGGTATGAGACCCCTGCGGGCAAGATTCTTTTTGAATCCACGAAAGATACTCCAGCCCCAATTAAGCTTGATTCTAACTTCCTCAAAAATGAAGGTGACTTTTTCTCCATATTGGGAGAAATGAAGGTAGGTGATAGCTTGAGCTATCAAATGACCGCTACGGATCTATTTGTTTCCAATTTTAAAAGCCGTCTGCCAGATTCCGTAGCTCCAACTGACCTGATCAAAGTGACGGCTTCTTTTTTAGAACAAGTATCCGACGAAGCATACGAGCAAAAATCACTTGAGATGCAAAGAGCGATGCTTGAGGAGAGACGTGATCAGACAATTGCGCAGTTAGATCAGGAACAAATGGCAATAGATACCAAATTGATCGATGAATATCTCGAAAAAGAAGGGCTGGAAGCCCAAAAAACAGACGCAGGCGTCAGATACATTATAAAAGAAGAAGGAACAGGCGGGCCGCTACAATTTGGACAAAGCGTTGGTATAAACTATGCAGGTAGACTCTTGACTGGTGAATATTTCGACACCAGCATGGAAGATGTAGCCAAAGCTCAGGGGCTCTACAACGAGGCAAGGCCGTATCAACCATACCCAGTCCAAATCTGGGCAAGCTCGGTAATTACAGGCTGGCACGACGGAATCAGCTATCTCAATATGGGTGCAAAAGCAACTTTGTATATACCGAGTTCTATGGGATATGGCCCTAGGTCCCAGGGAGCAGTGATCAAGGCCAACTCTATTCTCGTTTTTGACGTTGAGGTTTTAGAACCATAAAACTGCAATTGACCTGTATGAAGAATTTCTTGCTTGTAGGAGGTCTGCTTTCAGCTATAATCTGGTCCTCATGCGGAACCAATGTGCTTGAACGTCCTGACCCGGATGTTCAGGCAGCCACAGATAGCGCAATTATCATAAATTATCTGAGTGATATTGGTTTACTGGGACAGGACAGCATGCTGGAAAATGGGGTCCATTTTGTAATTCTGGACGAAGGCGATTCTTTGCAAATTGAGGATAGTGACATTGTCACCTTTGATTTCACAGGGAAATTGCTCAATGATACCATATTCGATACATCAATACAGCCTGTAGGCGATAGTATATTGCGTGAAGTACAAGCGGACACAGCAGGAATTACGGAGATTAGTAACACACAGTTGGCACTGTTAAATTCTTTCCCTGAAACGAGAACTTACAGTTCAATCGAGTTCACTTATACACCATCAGGATGGACACTTGGAGCAAATACTTATATCGCTGGATTTTCATCCGGGATTACTGCAGCCCTAAATGGATTGCAGGTAGGTGGATCAGCATTGATAGTAATCCCATCGCGTTTGGCCTATGGAGTTCAAGGCACAGGCATATTGATACCGCCAAATACCGTAGTTGCTTTTGAAATCTATCCGGTTGAGGTAAAGAAACAGCGCTAGCGAGCCTTATCAAATGAGAGTTTGCTTCGCATCCCACAATGCCAATAAGATTGCAGAACTGAATGAACTGCTTGGCGGGAAGCACGAGGTGATTGGATTGGCTGATTTAGGAATTACAGAGGACATTGCAGAAACTGGCGTCACATTCGAGGAAAACTCCAGAATCAAAGCTTCTTATGTTTTCGAAAAGGAAGGTATTCCCGTATTTGCTGATGATACAGGATTGTGCGTCGATGCACTTGATAGCGCTCCAGGGGTCTACTCTGCACGCTATGCAGGGCCTGAAAAAGATGATCAAAGGAATATTGATCTGCTATTGCAGCGTATGGCAGGTAAGGTTAATCGTTCAGCATCTTTCATTACAGTGATTACCTTTTTGGATGAAAGAGGAAGGGAGACCCAGTTTCGAGGAACAGTGGAAGGTAAGCTACTTACAGAGAGAAGGGGCAAGCAAGGGTTTGGATATGACCCCATATTTCAGCCTTTGGGTCACGATATTTCCTTTGGAGAGATGGATTCAGTAGCTAAAAACAAAATCTCTCATAGGGGTAAAGCTGTTCAGCAATTGATCGAATACCTTAAAAATTATGAATAGGCCTACTGTCGTGGGAATTTCCGGAGGTAGCGGCTCTGGGAAAACGCGATTCATGAAGGAACTCAAGCGGAGCCTCTCTGAGCCCGCGGCTTTGCATTCAATGGATAACTACTACCTAGATCTTGATCAACAACCTGTAGATCAGAAAGGAGTTGAGAATTTTGATACGCTGGATTCTCTGGACATTGATCGATACATAAGTGATTTGAAAAAACTGATCGCTGGGCATGATCTAGAGATTACTGAATACACATTTAATAACGAGAAGGCAAAAGCAAAGAAGCTGATTATACCATCATCCAGCGTTATTCTGGTGGAAGGTATTTTCGTTTTAGCAGTAGCCGAAATCCGAGCGCTGCTAGATATTAAATTATTTGTGGAGGCGCCAGACCACCTCATGGTAAGCAGAAGAATCATTCGGGATGCGGAGGAACGCGGATATGATCTTCATGATGTGATTTACAGGTATCAGTACCATGTGGCGCCATCATTCAAAAAGTACACAGAGCCTTCCAGAGAACATGCCGACTTGATCATACCCAACTACACCGACTTTGATGTGGCGCTTAAGGTTGTGAAAAAGTATCTGTCTGTTTGAATAAGGGAAATAGGCGCTCACTAGCTCCATTTTTGCTATACTTGCGGTCGTTTTGCAAAAGCAGCTGAAAATATCCGAAAGAACCATGAAAGTCTTCATGACTGCCCTAGTAGGTTTGTGCTTGCTAACTCAAGTCAGCGCGGGTTCAGCTTATCCGTATGAAAAGGCTGAATCGGTCCAAAATCAAGAGGATAATCCGCAAGAGCAAAACGAAGATGCTGAAAATACACCTACGCTTGCAGCAGCCATCTCTCCTCAGGGTTTTCAACTTCAATTTACCTTCCAGCAAACGCTGCCCGAGGCGGTAGATTTTGAAATCGTTGAAGATGATTATTCACGCGAAGGATTTTTAGAGCATCCGCAAATCCGTAGGGCTCAAAAAGTGCTTTTCGGCAGGACCATAGCCCCCAACGCTCCGTAGCGCCCTCTCTTTTCATTCCTACTCGACTATTTAAACAACTTTAATTTCAATCACTGGCGGTTCTATTCGCCACAATTTTAAAAGCATGAAGAATAAAGGATTTATCATCTTTCTGACCATCCTGATCTCTGTACTCTGTATTTATTACTTGTCGTTCACTTTTGTAAGTCAAAATATCCAAGAGAAAGCCACCCAGGAAACCCTTGGCGCTGACGGTCTACCTAACGTGACCGAAAAGCAGCGCTATCTCGATTCTATTTGGAATGAACCGGTCTACAACTTACTGGGCCTTGACTATACGTTTAAGGAAATCAAGGAAACTGAACTCAATTTGGGCCTAGACCTACAAGGCGGTATGCACGTAACCCTTGAGGTATCCCCGATTGACATTCTTAAAGGGCTAAGTGGGAATAGTTCAGATCCAGCTTTTCTCGGTGCGCTGGATCAAGCCAAAGAAAATATTAAAGGAACGCAGCTCAGCTTTGTAGATGAATTCTACAGCGAATTTCAGGCTGCTGCACCGGATAAACCGCTCGCACAGATTTTTGCCACCGCCGCTAATCGGGGCAGAATAAGCCTTCAAAGCAGTGACGAAGAAGTTTTAGATATCATCAATACTGAGGTGGAGGGCGCAATAGATCGTTCTTTTAACATTCTCAGGACCAGAATTGATAGATTTGGTACCTCTCAGCCTAACATTCAGAGGCTGCAAGGGACGGGCAGAATCCAGATTGAGCTGCCTGGAGTTGATAATCCTGAGAGAGTAAGAAAGTTGCTCCAGGGAGTTGCAAAGCTAGAGTTTTGGGAAGTACACCAACAGCAAGCGGCAGGACCAGTCCTAGTTTCTATCAACTCAATGCTGGTGGAAGAAATGAAGCAAGACTCTTCCTATTACGAAACCTCTGCAGAAGATCAATTAATAAAAGAAGATATTTCGGCGCTTTTGAGTAGCGATGATGAGCAGCTGCTATCATCTACTGATTCTACAAGTTCAGATTCTTCAACCGTGGTTGCTGATACAGCCAGCCAAGACGATAGACTAGATTCTCTGATTAATACACGCCAGTCTGACCTTTTTGATTTATTGGTTCAAGCACAGCAGTATGGTGGAGGATTGTTGTACAATGTAAGGGATACAGCCCGTATCAATCGTATTTTAGAACGTGAAGATGTACAAGCGCTCATCCCTAGCAACATGAAGTTTCTCTGGGATGTGAAACCCAAGGACAAGCCAGAAGATAATTTGTCTGGCCCTGATGTTCTTGAACTGTACGCTATACAGACCAATAGGTCTGGAAAAGCTTCTCTCACTGGTGAGACAATTTCTAATGCAACCGCTGCCCTCAACGAGCGTGCTGAGCCGGATGTCAGCATGCAAATGAATGCCGCAGGTTCACGGATCTGGGCCAAAATGACCCGTGAAAATGTTGGTAATCGCATTGCGATTGTCCTGGACAATTATGTCTTTTCAGCACCATATGTGCAGGGAGAAATACCCAATGGTAGCTCCTCCATTTCAGGCGGGTTTGAAACCATCGAAGAGGCGAAAGACCTTGCAAATATCCTAAAGGCTGGTAGTCTACCAGCACCTACTACTATAGTTGAGGACGTAGTAGTAGGACCTACCTTAGGAGAAGTAGCCGCGAATCAAGGGCTGAGATCCATAATGGTAGGGCTGGTAATCGTCATTGTGTTTATGGTAGTTTACTATGCCAAAGGGGGTCTAATTGCGAATGTGGCCCTATTCTTTAATGTATTCTTTATCATGGGAATCCTGGCGCAGTTTGGAACATCCTTGACCTTGCCCGGGATTGCCGGAATCGTACTTACCATCGGTATGGCCATTGATGCCAACGTGCTGATTTTTGAGCGCATTAAGGAGGAATTAAGGAATGGAGCAGGCTTAAAGGCTGCAATTTCCTCTGGCTACTCCAAGGCCTACTGGTCCATTTTTGATGCGAACGTAACTACACTGATCGTTGGGTTTATCCTGTTTACGCTAGGACAAGGTCCGGTTAAAGGATTTGCCATCACTTTGATGATTGGTATCGTGTGTTCGTTTTTTAGTGCAGTCTTTATTACACGCGTAATTGTAGAAGCGTTCTCGAAAAAAGGAGATAAGGCCAAGGTTTCTTTTGCCAATGCTTTCTCTAAAAATGCACTTACCAGCCTCAGTTTCAACTTTTTGACTAAGCGCAAGATGGCATACCTCTTTAGTGGCGCTTTCATCACCGTAGGAGTAATTGCCCTACTCACCAAAGGGATTACGCTGGGAGTGGACTTCAAAGGAGGCCGATCTTACGTCATCACCATGAAAGATCCCATTGACCCTACTGAACTCAAAATTGCCTTGGATAAAGACTACTTTGAAGATTCAGGCTCAGAGGTGAAAACCTTTGGTGCAGATAATATCTTGAAAGTCACTACGAGCTATAGAATCGATGATGAGACGGATGAAGCAGATTTGATGGTTCGCGAGGAGTTGATAAAGGGTGTTTCAGAAACGCAATCATTGAAATATGTACCTGAGGGCAGTGAGTTGGCAGAAGGGCAGTTTACCATAGCAAGTTCTTCTAAAGTCGGCGCCACCATCGCCGATGACATCAAGAATTCCTCTTTTAAATCAGCGCTTATTGCCTTAGTCTGTATCTTCATCTACATCGTATTTAGATTTAGAAAATGGCAATTTGGTTTGGGCGCAATTATTGCGCTTTTTCACGATACACTTTTCGTGCTATCGGCTTTTGCCATTGCAAATCTCCTGGGCATTTCTTTTGAAGCAGATCAGGTTTTCGTAGCTGCAATTCTGACCATCATCGGGTATTCGATTAACGATACAGTGGTCGTATTTGACAGGATTCGGGAAAACCTTGGGGTAAAAGCCGGCTCTGAACTGATGCCGGTATTCAATGAAGCCCTCAATAGTACCGTAAGCCGAACCTTTATTACTTCTGTGACAACCTTGATTGTGGTCTTGGTACTTTTTCTATTTGGTGGTGCTGTGCTAAAAGGTTTCTCATTTGCATTGCTAGTAGGAATCATTGTGGGAACTTATTCTTCGATTTTCATTGCAACACCGGTTGTACTTGATCTGAACAAAGAAAAGTAGCCACACGACGAACTAGCGTAGGGCAAGAGCTCAAAAAAGACTCAAACAAACCTTTAAACCCTGGCGTGTGAAGCGCCAGGGTTTAAAGGTTTGTTCCGTTAAAAGCTTTCTGACATGCAAAAAGGCGATTTTGCCTTTCCACATTTTATGCTTTCTACAGGCTATCTTAGTAGTATCTCCGGTGAAGTGGAAACTTTTTTCATGAATCCGGCATTTGCGTAATCAAATGAATTGACTGCTATGACAAATGGCGTAAAGTACCTCATACTTACAATCGTTTTTCTTGGGATCTTGAAATTGCTCCAGGTAACTGCTTTTGATGGGAAAAAGTACGAATCACTAAAAAAGCAGCGAGAGAATAAAATGCTCTCAAAGTCGATGAGTAAAACCGCGCTTAAAAAGCCTGTTCCACCTGCCAGTATGAAAAGTGAAGTACAAGCTGCGAAAAGCAAGTCAAGTGATTATTCTAGAGGGAAAGCCACCAAGCTAGATCAATTGAAGGAAACTTATTTGCAACCGCTCAGGGATGAACTTCCTCCTGACGGACTCAGAAAAGATATTTTCATTCGCTATTATAGGCATGACAAGGATGGTATCGGCGTGTATAAGCTAGAGGAAATGGGCTACTATATTCACCAAAAGCCCGCTACCGAGACTGCAGGTTTGGGTAGTAATATCATCTATTATGGAGATGAGGTTCCTTTGCAAGACATTCAAATAGTCGCCCTCACATTGCTAGAAGAGGGGATCCCCTTGAAATCCATCGAGCACACCAAATTTGAATGGAAGTCCAGCGCTATTGAAATTGGTGCAGACATTAGCTTACAAGAAAAACCCACAGTTTCTACCCAGTACATCCTGGATTTTGATAAGCAGTATTTAGGGAATCGGTAGACCTTCCAGATTTTTGTGCGGCTTCAAAAAATAACGCTTTTTAAGCATCCTAAAAATAGAAGCAAGACGATACAGTGGACATTGTCTCTGCTGATTTTCTGCTGTACTGTTCTTCTTTGTCGCCATTTTATCCAGCAGTTTCGCTTTAATCAGCACCTGAGCTCGCCTACCGATGGGCACCTAAAAAAGCAGAAGTATCTAGATATGGATCATGATGGCGAGCATGATTTGATCGGCAAAAGCACGTTGATAGGTATTGCCAACATCAAGATAGAAACCGACAATAACCTACAGAAGCAAGCTAATTTGCGCGGGGCGTGGTTCGGTTCTCATTTTCCTTTCAATGGAGACTATGATGGAGATGGAGTGGATGAGTTTTACGCGTTGACGCTTTTATCGGACTCCATACTCATTACAGGTTATGCCTATCACGACTTTACGGAACCTTCACTAGAGAAGTTCATTATCCATGCCCATGGGGATTCCCAAGATTTAAATAACAGGACTTTTCAGTTTGTTGATCTAAATAACGATGGGTTTAAGGAGTTGCTTTTTGATGTGAATGCCGGATATGCCATTGACCCGAGAGTTCTGGTTGCTTTTGATATCAGGAATGATTCTCTCTGGTATACACCGACTAATTGGGGGGCCTATTTGCGACTTGACGATGTGGTTGATCTCGATCATGATGGAGAGCTTGAGATAATTGCAGAGGCGAGCAAGCCGGAAAATATTCATACTGGTGATTACATATATGGAGACAAAGAATACCTTTTGTTTATCTTAAACAAAGACCTCAGCGTAAAGTATTCCGTCTACAGGTCTAGGAAAGATCAAATAGCTTTTCATCAACTTCATGGCAGGAGTTTTCTTTTTCAAGGCAATAAGGCAATTGAGTGGGGCAGTGATACGCTGCGCCTGGACGCCTGGATAGAATCTGAAGGCACTCAGCTTCATCTCGGTCCTCAATGGCAAAATCAGCAACTTGCCTATTTTGTAGATCACGATTTAGGCACGAGAGGTTCCTTTTTTCTTACTTCTGATTTTCAACTTGAAAAAGTGCCTGTTACTGTCTCTAGCCGACCTATTGTATTTGATATAGATCGTGACGGAGAAGATGAACTGATATCAGGAGATAATCGGAATTCGCAAATTTTAATCCATGATGGTGTAAATCAGAAAAGGTCCGTGCTTGATCTTGAATCACCGCCTAGGAGCTACACAGCCGGTTTTCAAAACGGAAAAGTACATCTGATTGCTGAGGTTGGAAACAATCGTCACTACTACATCCTGGAAAAAAATCCCTGGTATCACATTGCCTGGCCTGCGGGACTACTTTCCGCAACAGCCTCATTTTTTCTAATTGGTTTCATTATAAAGTACCGTCAGTATCGAAGAGAGTCTTTGAATCAGCAGATCTATTCGCTTCAACTGAAGAGTATTAAAAACCACGTGGATCCTCATTTTACTTTCAACATCCTGAATTCCATTAGGATGCTACTGATAAAAAATGATGGATTGACGGCAGAAAAGTATTTCGATAAGTTTACGCTACTGCTGAGGCATAACCTGATTAATTCAGACAATATTAAAAGTACAATTGGAGAAGAATTCAAATTGGCAGAGAGCTACCTGTCATTGGAAAAATTCAGGCTAGAGAACCGATTCAATTATTCGATCGATCTGCCAAACCCTTTGCTAGACATGGCGATACCTAAGATGCTGGTTCAAACTCATTTAGAAAATGCAGTAAAGCACGGAGTTTTTCATCTAAAGGATAGAGAGGGCTGCATTCAATTGAAAGTATCCAATGAACTAGGAAATATCATAATAACCATATCAGATAATGGAGTAGGTCGTGCAAAATCTGCTCAATTGGAATCACACGGGACCGGTAAAGGGACAGGGATCACAGAGGAGATCATTCGGTTATACAATAGATTGGAAAATGCCAACATCACTCAGGAAATTTTCGATCTTCCCCATGGAACGCAAGTAGAAGTGAAAATCCGCTAGAATAACTTAAAGTGGGTTTTCACTCAGTAAAAACAGTAATCTGGTCAGCAGAAAGGGCTATCTACTCGGTTTGTTCCGCTCTTTATTATCTTTCGACTGATGCTGAGAACGATTATCATAGACGATGATCAAAATGCAATTGATTATCTCAAATATGTCGCAGATGTAAGAAATGACCTCACCGTGGTTGGAGAAGCTCGTGATGTATCTACCGGGGTGGAGGTAGTGAGGTCCCTGCAGCCAGATCTTCTGTTGCTTGATGTGCAGATGCCAGGAAATGATGGATTTGATCTGCTAAAAAAGCTTGAGAACCATCAGCCTTCATTTTATGTGATATTCACCACCGCGCACAGTGGGTACGCCATTCAAGCAATAAGGCACGCGGCGTTTGATTTTCTATTGAAACCAGTCCAGAAAGAGGAATTTAATGCCGCTATTGATAGACTCAAAGGCAAAATTGCCAACTCGCAAGGCGCACAGGTCAAAGATCAATTGCAGACTTTGTTGAAGCAATTTCAGGTCAAGCCAAAGCTCCGATTAAATACGAGAAGTGGCTTCATTCAGATTCCCTTTGAAGAGATTCTATTCTGTGAAGCAGATAGTAATTACACAGTGATATATCGAGAAAACAATACCCGCGAGATCTGCTCTATACATCTTGGGGAGATTGAGCGCACCCTCTCGCACCCCGCTTTTGCTCGTGTAGGCAGGTCTTATCTTTTTAATTATGATAAGATAGACCAGGTGGAAACACGTGATAATAAGGTACATTTTTCAACTACACGAAATGGTAGGTTGACTTTTAACTTCAAGTCAAGCGTAATCATGAAGATGAGGCAGCACTTTGATAGCTGAAATCTGGCTTTCGCTAGGTATTAGAGGTTACATTAATTGGTTCTGGATCATTGCTTTTTTTATTCGTGGCTCGAATTTCCAATCAGTTTGGCTGATTTGATACAATATTTCAAAAATCTACACAGTGATTAACAATGAACTTCTACTACTTCTTTAACAAGGATCTGATTCGACTCTCTAGCCGCACGGGAACTTTTCTATCGGTCCTAGTAATACCATGGATGGTGAGCGGTCAAACATTAACCCTTTCTGCAGATGTTCCTTCAAATAGCGATGGTGCATATTTTGATGCAACATTCGAAATCACATTGAATCAATCAACTACTGGTCAGTTATATCTTGATGTATCAGAAAAGGGCGGAGTACAGAGTATTGAAATCCTCAACGATTATGAGTTTAACTCATCAGACGCATTGCCACCAGGCTCTGATATTTATTATAATGGTGGCGGAACAAGTACGATAAATTCAACCAATTGGCTTGCCTCTGCAGCTAAAAATGCTTATTCGGGTGAAGACCTAAAGTTAAAAATCAGAGTTTATCCAAATCAATCCGGTAATGTGCATCTCTACTATAGGGCTGCATTTATTTTTAACACAAGTGAAGTCAGAACTCCTTCTTCTTCAGCTTATACTGATCAGCAAGGCTGGTTTTGTCAAAGATCCACCACTTTTAATGCTCCTGAAGTATTGCCAAACGTTAAAATAAAGAACATAGCTGTAAATGGTGGAGAAGATATTTATCAGGGTGAAGAAGTACAAATAGAAGTTACGCTTGAAGAAACAAATGGTGCAGATGCAGGAAGGGTCGATGTTTACTATTTGGTTAATAATCACGAAATAGATGATTCTGATGACGTATCAGACGAATTGTTTGCGAATGATTCTGATAAAGAAAAGAATCCTCACACTTTCTTACAATCAGGGCAAAATGAGGTAAAGATCATTTTAGACATTGATGACAAAATAGCTGAAGACGATGAAAGTGATAATGAGGATATTATTAGCGTAAATGTCATCAATGTTGCGCCATCTACAACGATCACCGATGGCCCTACAAACGGATCAATAATTGAAATCAGTGACGTTACTTTCTCATGGTCTGGAACTGATCCGGGGGGAGAAAACGTAGGTTATGAGGTAAAATTCAATGATGGTGGTCAATCGACAAACAATACTACTCTGGCATTCACTGCTATTGAAGGAAAGAATACATTTGAGGTTAGAGCTGTTGATAATGATGGTGCATATTCTGACTGGGTGACAAGAATATTTACATATGAAGAAATTCCTTCAAGCCAAGGTCTTATTGCCTATTATCCATTCAATGGGAACACATATGATGAATCCGGAAATGAGAATCATGGAGTAGGAAACATAGGAGTTGCATACACAATTGATCGTTATGGAAAAGCCAATTCTGCTGCAAGTTTTGATGGTGCAATTGGAAATGTAGATTTTGGAAATCTTTCACTGGCAGGATCTGAAATATCCGTCTTAGCGTGGGTCTATTTAGAAAATCTACCTGCTACCTTTGGAGCAATTGTTTCAAAAGATGAAGACTATGAAATTCTTGTGAATAACGAAGGGTCAATACTATTTCCAATAAACAATCAAAATCTCACCGCATTTTCTCCAACGAAATTAGAAACAGGAAAATGGTACTTAGTAGCAGGTACTCATGATGGTAATACAAGCAAGATTTATATTAATGGGCAGGAAGATTTATCCACTCAAAATTCTGCTTCTATCGGAAATGGAGGTAAGTTTTTAGGTATTGGTTCGAGAGTCTTTAGCGATGGTCGTACTTCATTTTTTTTGGATGGAAAAATAGATGATGTGAGGCTTTACAATTATGCATTATCAAGCAACCAGACAGATAGTCTTTTCCAAGATAGACCAACTGAAGACCCCAATAAAGAACTTATAGCATACTATACGTTCAATGGAAATACTCTTGACAAATCTGGGAATGGTAATAATGCAAATGCTTACGGCTTAGCATTAACTAAGGATAGATTTGGAGAAGAAAACAAAGCATACTTTTTTGATGGAGTTGATGACTTTATGTCAGTTCCTCACAATGAATCCCTAAACTTAAGTGAAGAGTTCACTCTATCAACATGGATTTTGTCAAGTAATCCAGATACTCAGCAAGAGATATTAGTAAAAGGTTCTGGCGCATCAAACCATCAATACCAAATGTACCTTACCAATTCTGATAACTGGCTTAGAAGTAGCATAGGGGACATTTCTAATCGTACTTCT
>JBCCLV010000016.1:0-44688 GCA_039026695.1 Bacteroidota bacterium | reverse complement strand
CACCTTTTCTTTATTTAAAGGCTTTTCTAGCATCTCAACCACCATCTTATTCTCCAAAGCTTTTTGTCGATCAGATGGATCAATGGAGGAAGTAAGAATAAAGACTTTGCTGTCTATAGGATCGTCTTTATCAACAGCTTCTAAGAATTCCCACCCATCCATAATGGGCATATTCAAGTCTAAAAAGATCAAATCTACCTCGTCATCTGATAGGAAATCAAGCGCTTCTTCACCATTAAATGCCTTAAAGATCTCCACATTTTCATTCTCTCTTTTAATAACAAGCTCTGCTAACGTGAGAAATATTGGATCGTCATCAACCAATAAAATACGTTTACTTGGCATTTAGGAAGACTTTGAATTTGGTACCATGATTTACTTCACTTTCCACCTCTATCCTACCTCCTAGTGCCTCCACCTGCTGCTTTGTAATGTATAATCCCATACCGTGTCCACTCTCTTTACTCGTGTGAAATCTTGAACCCAACCTGAATAACTTCTTTCCATACCGCTTTAGATCAATTCCTTTCCCTTCATCACTAACTGACAAGACCACAAAAGCTCCCTCCATTTTTCCCTCAACGTAGATATTTCTTTTATCTCTGGTAATTCCGTATTTGATGGCGTTGGTGATTAGGTTAAGCATCACACTCTGCAGGTATGCTGGCAGAACTTTCACAGATAAATCGGAAGGAATGTGGGTATGTACTTCAATTTTCTTATCCCGAATAGTCTTCTTGTTAAGGGTTACGATATCAGAAACCACCTGAAGAAGGTTGCACTCCTTTTTATCCAGTGAAGCAAGATCTTTCTCAAAATTGAGCAAATCATTGATGCTATCAATTGCCAAATTGAGCTTCAGAGATGTTTCTTTTACCATCTGAAAAAACTCTTCGTTTGTTCGGTCTTCCTCCAGAATAGAAATTAGACCCATCAGATTGGCGACAGACGAACGGAAATTATGGGAAGTGATATACGAAAAATCTTTTAGGCGCTGGTTCTGCTCAATAGTCGTATTAAATAGCTGACGCAGTTCAGTTTCTCTGCTACTGCGCTCTTTGATATTCATATACATATCGGCAAAAAGCTTTAGCAGGAGTGTATCTACCTCCTCAACATTGTGAGGTTTTCTCACCCAATCGAATCCTACGCACCCCACAACATTGCCATTTCTTTTCAAAGGGACATTTGCAAGACTCTGCACCTCTTGTAGTCTAAAAGCACTTTTAAGAGGACTTTCATTCATCTCCTCTATCGTACTGAAACAGTAATGCTGGGAATCAGTCAAATTTTGCAAATACTGACTGACCTGGTTTCGCAACTTCTCAGGATCTTTTTCCGAATAAATTGAAGAAATGCCTTTTCCAATCCACGAAAATACATCCATGGATGATTGATCCTCTGCAAACTCGAAAATGTACGCCCGGTCTGCATTGACAAACTCACCAAGACCCTGCAAGCTCAATTCTATTGCCTCATCAATCTCTTCGATAGGCAGATTGATTAACCCCGAAGATATGTAGATGAGCAACTCCTGCATTTCAGCTTGCTTTTTAGCTAGCTCATCTGCTTCCTTTTCACGCGTAATATCACGTATTGCGCCATCAAAGTATACCTTGCCATCATGCCCTTGTACCTTGATTGAATTTAGATAGCCCCAAAAAGTGCTTCCATCTTTTCTTCTAAATTCTACCTCGTAATTATTAATCGACTCCTTCGTGATAATTTCCTTGCCAATCTTATCACGGTCCACCGGGTCTTTATAGAGGTCATGTACATCTCCGCTTAGTACTTCCTCTGCACTTGGATAGCCAAACATCTTGGCAAATTCTTCATTGACGAAAACCAGTCCACCCTCCTGCCTACTTCTGTAAATCGCCTCGTTTATATTGCGGTTAATGCTATTGAGCATTTGCTCTCTATCCAACAGCTTTCTTACAATATCACGACTGGAAGAAATATTTCGAATAGTACCATCCCAAAATATGGCTCCTGCGTCATCCTTTGTAAGGACTACACTTACAAGTCCAATGAATTCTGTTCCATCTTTTCGTAAAAAGCCTACCTCTTCGTTTTCATATCCCCCTTCATGGAGAATTTTTTCCACAAGCTCATCTCTTTGTTTAGGTTTTTGATATAAGCTATTGGTTCCTTCTCGAATAGCGTGTTCTTCATCTTCAAAGCCGAACATTTCCGCAAAGGCACGATTTGCGTACACCAGACCTTGGAGATTACTTCTGAAGATTGCTTCGCTAATATTCTGGCTTACAGAGGCTAAAAACCGGTCAGACTTAATCATTTGACTTTTTGTAAAGGTTCAGCTTTAGCATCTAAGTAGGTCATTTACAGCAATTTAATGCTTTAGCATGGTGAATGCACCAGAATCTTTGATTTCTTGATATTCAATCTTATGGATTTCTCTCCCACTATAATCTAACATTCCGCACATGCCCGATTTGCAAACCACCACGCGTTCTTTAGAATCATGCAGCTCGTCAAAGTCGGGCCTCAACAAGATTTTTCCTTCTTTAGAGATTAATCCTACATTTTCAGTTTCACCTTGCACCAAGTAGTTCCCACTAGATAGCAATTGAATTCGCTTCCAAAGTGGCTGAACTACTGCAGTACCATTTCGGTCGATAAGCCCGTACTTTCCGTCCAGACTAATAATGGAAAGTCCATTTTCGAAACGCGAGACATACTCATAATAGGGCTGAATAATCAAGTTTTCATCTTTGTCAATGAACCCCCATTTATTGCCCAGAAGAACCGGCGCTACGCCTTCAGAGAATTGTCTGGCACTGTCATAGCGGTTTCCAATTCGCAATCTGCCTCCTTTGTCCACAAAACCCCATTTTTCATCTCTGCGAATCAAAAAGAAATCCTCAGAAAATGAAGCTATGTTTTGTCTCTTTAAGTCAAAACTGAAATAAGAAATTCCATTTGGACCCACAACCGTGGTAATCGAGTCCTGAGTCATCAGTAAAAATTCTTGGTCTGTACATGAGACCTTCTCAAAGGCTGGTTCATTGGTAAGTTCAGCAGACAAATCCAAGGTCCCCTTCAGGCCATCTTCCTCAACTACTAAGGTTTTTCCGCAGAGTGCAATAGGTTTTAAGATAGACTTACGGATGAGTCCTTTACGATTATAATAGTGGTAACTGTAGCCTTTACGACCTACGAATAAGTCACCATAAATATCTACTTCATCATACTCAGCAGCCACGAGCCAATTTCCCTCTTCATCAATGATGCCCTTTTTGTTCAAATAATCCACCATATACACCGTTTGCTCCGCAGACAGATAATCGTACTTAAGTGGTGTCATAAGCTTTCCCAAAGGATCCATGATTGCCCAGTGATCTTTCAACCTTACAACAAACTGACTGCCCACACCAGTGAAGACATCATTGAAGGAGAGCCCACTTTTTCTTTTTCCGTAGCGATTATAAAGCGCCCAGCACTCCTCTTTCTTTCCCCAAAATCCATACTGAGCGGCAAATACAGAATCAAACCCTGAAGCTATTTTTTGATTGCCTATGGATCTTACAGACCATAATCCGGTCTTTTGGTGCTTTAAGAAAAGGTTTTTCTCATTTGCTTCGCGCAAAACATGATCTTTCAAATAAAAAAGTGAATCCCTGGAGGTATAGTGCAAAACGCCATTTAAATATGCTAGCCAAAAGCCCTGATCAGCCCATGCAATAGAATCTGCTCGTAGCGAGAACTGAAAAGTGTCCCCTTTATAAATGCTCCATTTGGGAAAGTGAATCGATTTTAGGCCCTGCTCATCTTGCCGAAAGTCCTTAAAAAGAAAGTCTTTTAGTATTTGCCCGTTTTTCAGATATCCTGCTCTGCCATCCAGAATTCCCATTTGCCCCTCGTCGAGGAGTTCGATTTGATCCAGTTGGGCCACCAGTAAGCTACCGTCCAGAGTATACACGTCGATTGACTGATCAAATCGTTTAGCACAATAGAGCTCATCTAGCTTAGAAATGGTTTGATACTTGGCTGGAATCATCCTGTTGTTATCAAAGCTGAGAAGACCATATTTCTGAACTCTATCAAAGTCGCTAATCAAAAGCGCCTGGTCTCCTAGCGTATCCAGTGAAAAATAATGGAAGCTTATCTTGATTTTTCCAGAATGATCTAAAAGCCCGTAATACAAGTGATTGCTGAGTTTCCCTTGAATTGAGGCCTTCAGGAAGGAGGAATTCAACGGAGATAATGAGTGATACTTAGCAGGGGAAACAATCTTGTTTTTTATAGAAATAAGCCCCCATGCCCCTCCTTCCTCAAATCCGATAATGCCAGCTTTAAACTCTTCTGATCCGTCCGACCATCCCAGTCTACTGTAGATGGCTGGTACCAGCACCTCTCCATCAGCCGACATAATTCCGTAGTACGGGCCTTTTTTAAATACGGTGTATTCAACGCCGAAAGTAGGTGTGACAAGTAGAAGTAAGAGTATGCTTACCAATCGCATAGATAAGTAAGCGAAGATATGAGATTACTGTTTTTCCGGCTCTTGGGCCTCCAGATTAAATAAATCTTTGAGCACACCAGCAAGATTTTCGGCATCACCACGCTTGCAAGCTGCTTTTAATTGTATCGCAGGGAGCTTTATGACCTTTTGAATCATATTTTTGGTAACTACGTCAAGTAGCTCCCGCTCGGATTCACTGAGCTTCGAGTGCCGGGCAAGTTCTTCAGACCTAATTTGATTAAGCGTATCTTTTAATTTTTGGATAGTAGGAGATACTTCCATCTCTGCCTGCCAAGAACCAAAGCCCTCCACTGCTTCTGCAATAATCATTTCTACATCAGGTACAGCCTTTTGCCTTCTCTCTTTTGCTTGTAGTGTTTTCTCGCTCAACTCATCCAGATTCACTAGGGAAATTCCCTTGAGCGAGCCAACAACAGAATCAATGCTCCTTGGTACTGCAAGATCAATCAGCATCTTGTGTAATCCATCATTTTTCAAATGCGAATCATCAATCAAAAAGTCATCACTGCTTGCGGCTGATATAATTATGTCGTTCTCTGCCACAACTTCAGGGATGTGGTCAAAATCTTTCACGATGATGTCGGTGTTTTTCGCGAGTCTTTCAGCTCTGGACTTAGTTCTATTAACCAGTGTGATCTGTAGTCCTCTACCTTCTAAATTTTCAAGGACGTTTTGTCCGATTTCCCCTGTTCCGAGGAGCGCTACTTTTGGGGCACTGAATTTTTCTGAAAATCTTCCAGTAAGATCAGATGCTACGGAAGCGACAGATGCAGTTCCGTCCTGCAGTTGCGTCTCCTGCACTACACGCTTGTTAGCAAAAAAGATGGTGTGCAACAATCTGTGCAAAAATGGGCCCGCAAGATTAAGGTCCGCACTTTGCTGATAAGCTTTCTTGATCTGATTAGAAACTTGAATATCCCCTAGCACCTTGGATTCTAGTCCGAGTGCTACCCGAAACAAATGTTCTACAGCTTTACGGTCCTGATAAAGAACAAATTTCTTCTCAACTTCTGAGATATTTATTGCCTTGAAAGAGGCTAATACACGAAGAATTTCAGCATTGTGATTTACACCGGAATGGTAATAGATTTCGGTGCGATTGCAAGTGGAAACAACTAATGCTTCCGAAGCACCAACAACATCCTTAAGCCTCAGCAAGAATTCGCCTGCTTCTTCTAAATTAAATGAAACCAGTTCTCTTGATGGTAGAGAAGCGTTAACATGAGAAAGACTAAGTGCGTAAAAAGACTCCATTATTATGTCCGAGATGCAAAAATAACAGCGCGTTAATTATCTTGGTTTGACTTGAACGGCGAATAAAGTATTTAGAACTATTATAAATAATGTTCAAATTTTTGCTTAACAGTGTAGCCCGCGCGCTCGGATTTTCTAAGGTGGAGGCAAGGGGTACTTTAATACTGATCATACTCATTTTCAGCTGCATCGTTTGCACTAGAGTGTACGTGAGCTACATAAAGAAACCCAAGATTACATCTATCCAGCAGAAGGAGGAGCTTGACAAATGGGTGAAAGAAGTTCAGCAATCATATCAAGTTAAGGAGCAAAACTCTGAGGTACAGGATCGTTATAAGTACATTCCGAAGAGCAATTTTGCCCAAAAAAGACAGAAATTGAATACTCCATTAGCTGAGAAGGTAGCTCCCCCCAGTTTTCTGGAAGAGGAAAAAGAAAAAAATAACGCTATGGCCAGTGGTCCAATAGATATTAATGAGGCGACCACTCAACACTTGGAAAGTGTGCGTGGAATAGGACCTACTTATGCCAAAAGAATTATTAAATTCAGAGAGGCTCTTGGGGGATTCTCAGATGCAGGTCAGCTAGAAGAGGTGTATGGACTACCTACTGAAACCATCCCTTTATTGCAGGATAAGTTTCAAGTCCTATCTGGTCCTAATCCATTGAATATAAACGCAGACTCTGCTAAAATTCTGGCAAGGCACCCTTATATCAACTATGACATAGCCTGGATCATCATAAATTTCAGAAAGCAACATGGTGACATTACATCCATTGAAGACCTAAAAAAGATACAAGCCATTGATCAAGAGACTATTGAAAAACTTAGGCCGTACTTAGACTGACAAATGCAAAAAATACTGAAGTCATACCTACGACGACTAAATAATCTTTCGGGAAATAATCGGTCGCTACAGCTGCTCAAACTTCTAAAAGACCAGCTGATCGACATTCATGAATTTGACTTCATAAACAATCAGCCCAGCTTTGAAATCATCAAATCGCTAATCAGTCAAGACTCCAGAGTCCTTCTGTGTGACGAAGTAGACAGCAGGGCTACTCACACAAATGAATTAAGTAAGCGACTCAAAAAGATTCGAAGGGTGGAGCGTTTCATCTTTGAGGAAAGAGGTGCCAAAGATCTTTATGTAGGTTGGCCTTTTGTGCAAGGTAAGTTCCTGGATGATACCCCAGTAAGATGCCCACTGCTTTTTTTTCCGGTTGATTTAAGACTTGAAGACGGGAAATGGTACTTATATAAAAGGCAAGATGTAAATATCACTTTCAACAAGACTTTTCTACTTGCATACGCTTACTACAATAACACACCACTGGATGAGGAGCTGGTAGAAACCGTGATTGATGAGTATGACAATGACAGTACAGTATTTAGAACCCAGCTCTATGAACTACTTAAAGACAGTGGCCTAGAGCTTCATTTCAATCAAGATACATTTACCGATCAGCTTAGCGTCTTTAAGCAAATCACACGACCATCATTGACATCATCTACCCAGGCAGGACGGTTAAAACTGTCAATGCATGCCGTCCTGGGTATTTTCCCGCAATCCGGTTCATATTTGGTTCCAGACTATGTAAAGCTCATTGAAGATGATGAAAATAATGATCTTGAGTCTTTTTTTGCCAAAAAAACAGGAGAAGAGAGCAAAAATCAATTGGCTCTTTTTGATAGGGTAAATGAAGAAAATACGTTCACACCTTTCCCTCTGGACGCTTACCAGGAGCAGGCGCTGAAAGAAATCAAAAAAGGTAGATCCATTGTAGTGCAAGGTCCGCCCGGAACTGGAAAATCGCAGCTCATCAGCAATCTTATCTGTGACTTCATTGCACGCGGAAAAAAGGTGCTACTTGTTTGCCAAAAAAGAGCAGCGCTAGATGTGGTGTATCATCGCCTGCAGCAGAAGGACATGCATGATTTTGTTGCGCTCGTGCATGACTTCAAAAATGACCGCAAGCCCATCTATGAGCAGATAGATAAGCAGATTGAGTCTATTGAACTCTACGAGAAGAAAAACAACAGTCTGGATGCAATACAACTGGAAAGAAATTTTCTGCAAGCGAGCCGCAGAATAGACCAGATACTGGAAGAACTAGAGGATTTTCGAGAGGCACTTTTTGATGAAAGTGAATGTGGGAAATCGGTCAAAGAGCTGTACCTGATAAGCGAACCGAGCCAAAAAAGATTTAGCATGAATTTGGAGTATCGCGCCTTTCATTACCAAAACGAGGAGGATACATTAAGAAATTTTAAAAAGTACCTGGACAACTTTCACCGATTTGAACAGCGATCGCACTTCTGGTCCAAAGGACCTTCTTTTGCCAACTTCACTGGAAAAACCCTCCATGAAATTCGCACACTTCCTAGGTTGGTAGCGACTTTTGGCCGCAAAATCGTTGAGGAATCCAAGACTTTTTTAAGCCAGCCCATAGACTTTGATACTGCTCACTACCTCTCTGGAAAGGTCTCAGAGATCAAAACACTTCAGTCAGGGTTAGCTGAAAATGTTGTGTATAAAGTCTTTGGGCAGCTTCATCAAACCCGACCCACTCAAGACCTAAATTGGCTTACTCAACTAGAACGTGTAATTACCGCTTGCTTTCGGGGTGCAGGGCTGGAAAGCTCACTTTCCTCGGATCAGCTAGGTAAGTTTCAAGAAGTTTTGAGATCTGCAATGAGAGCAAGAAAAAGCCCCTTTGCATGGCTAAAGTGGCGGCTGTTTTCAAAAGAGAAGACTTTCCTTAAACGAGTGATGGTGGCCAATGAGTTGAAAAGCAATAAAAGAGGCTTTAAAATCCTAGTGGAAAGGATTGACAATCGGCTGAATTTTGAGCATGCCTTCTCTCAAATAAAAGAAAATGAGTGGCTTCAAAATTTTCCTCGTGTCTATCGAAAAATAGATATTCAGGACTGGTTCTACTGGCAAAAAATGGGGCTAAATATGTATGCCGTTTCTGTAGGCATCCGTTCATTTAGCGACTATCTTGATCCCATTAAACTCACCCATACCAGGTACCGAAGTTGTTTGGTTTCTTTAGTGGATCTCCTAGATGGGCTCGATAGTCAGTTAAAGGATTGGAGCAGTTACCTCAATATTCACCAAATACGTGCAATTATTCTTGAAAAGGAAGATCCAGCACGGCTTGAAAAGCTGCTAATCAAAGATTTTGATGCAATCTGTGCTTATCATCAATTGAAAGAATCACTGTCCTCTGAGGAACGTAAAGTACTGGATGAAAGCACAGAGTTTTCTACCAAAACCGAAGAGGCAATTGAGGTTTTCAAGAATAGCCTTGCATTTGCCTGGATTGAACATATCGAATCGAAATTTCCAAATCTACGAAGTGTATCTTCCGGTGAGCTTGCATCATTAACCGAAGAGCTTCAGGAAAAAATCACCGAGAAGAGAAGGGCCAGTAAAGAAATTCTGCTCCTAAAATCAAGGGAGAAGACCTACGAGAAAGTTGAATACAATAGACTAAGCAATCGGATCACCTACCGAGATTTACAGCATCAGGTAACCAAAAAACGTCGCATATGGCCTATAAGAAGACTTATTTCAGAGTTTAATGATGAGCTATATGCGCTCCTTCCCTGCTGGATGTGTTCTCCGGAAAGTGCCTCAGCGATTTTTCCTATGCAGGAGCAATTTGACTTAGTGGTCTTTGACGAAGCTTCTCAATGCTTCGCAGAGCGAGGAATCCCTGCCATGTATCGTGGAAAACAAGTGGTGATCACCGGAGATTCCATGCAACTACAGCCCAGTGACCTCTACCGAATTCGATGGGAAGATGATGATGACACTCCCGAACTCAGCATAGACTCATTGCTCAATCTTGCTAAACACTACCTACCTGAGGTACAGCTATCAGGCCACTATCGCAGCAAAGCGCTTGAACTTATTGACTTTTCAAACGAGCACTTCTACAAAGGAAAATTACGTTTATTACCTGATTTTGAGTACGCACATGGTGCAGAGTCTGCCATATCTTTCACTAAAGTCAAGGGGGTATGGAAAGATGGGATAAATGAAATTGAGGGTGAAAAAGCGGTCGAGATAGCGATAGAATTCCTGAGTAAGTATCCCGAAAAGGAGATTGGAATTATAACTTTTAACTACCGCCAGCAAATCTTTGTACAAGAGCTACTGGAGTCAAAATGTGCGGAAAGAAATATAGAATTTGAGTCACGGCTCTTCGTGAAGAACATTGAAAATGTTCAAGGAGACGAGCGCGATATAGTCATTTTCAGCATCACCTACGCTCCTGATGAAAAAGGCGTATTTAAACTGCAATTCGGAAGTCTGAACGTTGATGGTGGTGAAAATAGATTGAATGTAGCCATTACAAGAGCCAGAGAAAAAGTGGTCGTGATCGCAAGTGTGGATGCGGAAGAAATGCAAACCGATCATTCAAAAAATGCAGGGCCCAAATTATTGAAGCGATATTTGTCCTACGCAAAGCAGGTGAGTGAGGGAAAATGGAATGCCCACCTACCAAAATACCAGGATCACCATGTGGACTGGTACTTAAGAAATAAGCTTCAAGAACCGGAACTACATACTTTCGATGAATTTACAGTAGCAAAAGAGCTTCCTTTTGCCGATCTCTCTGTGCAAAAAGAAGGGAAATATACTGGCCTTATACTTACTGATGACGAGAGATATTACGAGGCACTATCACCAAAGCAGATCTACGCTTTTCAGCACTTCCATTTACTAATGAAAAATTGGCCTCACATACGATTTCACAGCCGGGAATATTGGCTCGATAAAGAAGAGACAAAGGAGAAATTGAGAAGGTTTTTATTTCTTAATGCCAGGAAAGAGTCACCATCAGATACATTTCCGGCAACTCAAGAAGCCAACTCTTGATGACGAAAGCAATCTACAGTGTGGTCATTGACCATCCCGATTGCCTGCATGTGAGCATAAATTGTAGTAGAGCCCAAAAACTTAAAACCACGCTTCTTTAGATCCTTTGCTAGTTTATCGGATTCATCTGTAGTAACTGGGACATCCTCCCGCTTCCTCCAATAATTTTGAATTGGACGGCCGTCAACAAAATCCCAGATATATTGATCAAAAGTTCCAAACTGGCTCTGGATTTGAATGAACTCCTGAGCGTTACTTATTGTGGCTTCAATCTTTTTTCGATTCCGCACAATCGCTGTATTTTCAAGTAATTCGTTGACTTTCTCCTCGTCAAATGAGGCAACCTTTTCTACTTCGAAAAGAGCAAAAGCAGCCCTGTATCCCTCACGCTTTTTAAGAATTGTTGCCCAACTGAGCCCCGCTTGTGCACTTTCCAGTACCAAAAATTCAAAGTGGGTTCTTTCGTCATGTACAGGTACACCCCACTCATTGTCGTGGTATTGCATGTATGCCTCAAATGTATCCTTACACCATTCGCATCTTTGCTTCATATCCGCACAAATTCACAAATTACTCAGGCGTTTTTTCATCAGGAAAATCCGCCTTGAATTTCTCCCAATAATCTGCAACCGTTGCTTTCATATCTTTCCTGAGCATCAGGATTCCGAAAAGGTTTGGAAGCGTCATTACAGCGATTGCAATTGCAGATAATGTCCAGATGATTGTTGTATCAGCAAAGGACGCCACGAAAAAAGCGCCCACGTATACTACCCTGTAGTACTTCACGGAGGCTGAACCAAACAGGTAGGTCATGGCACGATCTCCGTAGTAAGACCAACTAATTGCTGTACTGAAGGCAAACATCAACAAACCAATAGAGACTATGTACTGGCCCCAATCTCCAAAAAAGCTTCGGGTAAACGCCTCAGCAGTCAGCGGAGCGCTGTGCACCAAAGATCTTCCTTCAAAAACCATTGTCAAATCTTCAGGCTTTCCATTGGTGATCTTTATCTGACCGGAAAATGGAATCCCTTCTTGTTTCACTATAATGTCCTCTGCAAGTGATCTCGCATTCACAATAGAAACCTCACTTTGCTGGATTCTTCCCTCCACTAAATCCAGCGATCCGGTATAGAATGGTAATGGCTGAGTTCCATTGAGATGTAGTGAAAGCTGCGTAATGCCCTCCTCTGTCTGGTCAGTGTAGGTGCCTGCAAGCACTTCCATATCTACATAATCAAATTCATTGTTTAGCTTTTCTTTCCACACCCCAGAGGAAAGCAACACCAAGGCGGTGATCGTGCAGATTATGATTGTATCTATGAAAGGCTCAAGTATGGCCACCAGTCCTTCAGACATAGGCTGATTGGCTTTCGCTGAAGCATGTGCGATAGGAGCACTTCCCTGACCTGCCTCATTTGAAAATAGTCCTCTACCTACTCCTTTATTAAAAGCAAAGGCAATGGAAGCTCCTAGAAATCCGCCACTTGCTGCTGATCCGGTAAAGATGTCAGCGAAGATGGAGACAAATGAAGGGATAATGTTTTCGTAGTTGTACAAAATAACCGCAAAGGCACCAATGAAGTAGATAATCGCCATCGCAGGAACTAACCTAGAAGTAACCGCAGCTATTCTCTTGATTCCTCCGATAATTACCAATCCCAAAAGGACTGCCAGAACCCCACCTACGATCATCTCATCAAACCCAAAGGTTGCGTTGAGAGAATCTGCAATGGAATTGATTTGAGGTAGGGAACCCGTACCGAAAGAAGAAAGGACGGTTGCTCCAGCAAAAATTGCGGCAAGCCAACCCATATTGAGCTTGTGCTTCATGTAGTACATTGGCCCTCCAGCCATGGTACCATCATCTGCTTTTTGTCTGTATTTGTGGGACAAGGTGACCTCAACAAATTTGGTACACATGCCTACGGCGGCAGTCATCAGCATCCAAAAAACAGCTGCGGGTCCGCCGATGTGCACAGCGAGTGCTACACCTGCAATATTACCAGTACCTACAGTACCTGAAAGCGCAGTAGTTAAGGCTTGAAAGTGATTGGTATCTCCCTCATTTCCTTCCTTGTCGAAGGTGCCTTTCACTACTTTAAAGGCAAACCTGAAATACCTGATTTGAGGAAAACGAAGGTAAATCGTGAAAAAAAGACCGGTCCCCAAGAGGGCGTATGGAAACCAGGGTGCGCTACCGATGTATTTATCGATAAGCGAAAGAAAATCATTGAGATCTCGCATGTATAATTGGAAAGGTTATTCGGCTTGAACTAAGACAAAAATAGGTTTTTTAATATTTAGGCAATGCTTATACATGGTGGGCAGAAACTCTTTTAATTAAGCGCTACATCGTTACTAACTTTGCCTAGAATTCATCAATTATCAAATTATACTGACCTGAAGACTTAATTGTGAAAGAGTTTCAAAACAGTACTCCTTCGAATGCATTTTTTAAGTCTTCACTAAATAAACCTTAATCACTATGGAAGAATTAGCTTCAGACGCAAACAAATATTCATCTCAACTCATCGAGCTAGTAGTGCTCTGGGCGCCTAAGATCGTCACCGCACTACTGGTCCTGATAATAGGGCTTTGGGTTATTAAGGTCATTACACGGTCTATGGGTAAAGCCATGGACAAGCGAAATGTAGATCCATCATTAAGCCCCTTTTTAAGGTCGCTGATTAGTGCGCTTCTTAAGGTGATACTCATCATATCTGTGATTGGTATGGTAGGCATTGAAGCCACCAGTTTCGTGGCTGTACTAGGCGCCGCAGGTTTGGCAATCGGTCTGGCATTGCAGGGCACGTTGCAAAATTTTGCCGGAGGAGTGATCATTCTACTAATTAAGCCATTTAAAGTAGGGGACTATGTAACTGTGGCAGGTGAATCTGGTACTGTTCACGCAATTCAGATCTTTAATACATTTTTAAAGACACCAGATAATAAAGTGATCATAGTTCCTAACGGACAAGCTGCTAACTCAATTACTACCAATTTTTCCGCCGAGGAAACAAGACGAGTCGACTTTACTTTCGGCGTGGGGTATGGCGATAGTACCGAAAAAACCCGGCAAACACTCATGGAGTTGATTAATGCGGACGAGCGAATTTTAAAGGATCCTGCTCCATTCGTTGCAGTTTCGGCATTAGCAGATAGCTCAGTGAATTTTGTGGTACGTGTATGGGTGAAAGGCTCCGATTACTGGGGTGTACATTTCGATATGAATGAAAACGTGTACAACAAGTTCAATGAAGTAGGTTTGAATATTCCATTTCCTCAAATGGATGTTCACGTTCACAAACAATAATTTTCAAGGAATTAAAATCACAAGCCCAGCCTCGGTTGGGCTTTTTTATTAGTCAGAATTATGGAAAAACGACAAGAGGTATATACTTCTGGTTCTCCCTGGGAGGACCAGGTTGGATACAGTAGAGTAGTGCGCATCGGCAATATCATTGAAGTTGCGGGAACTGCCCCGCTGCAAAGCGATCTGAGCAGTAGCAACGCTTATTTGCAGGCTAAAAGTTGTCTTAAGATCATACAGGAAAGCCTCAAAAAAGTCGGAGCTAACCTTGAAGATGTAGTAAGAACCAGAATGTATGTGACAGATATTTCCAGATGGAAGGAATATGGCAAAGCACATCAGGAATTTTTTGGCGATATCAAGCCAGTCACTTCAATGGTAGAAGTGGCAGCCTTGATTGATCCCAAAATGCTAATCGAGATTGAGGCCACAGCTGTAGTAACTCACTAAGCTTATCCCTTTGTGAAAAAAGCTGCTACTCGACAATCTCAAATTCAACTCTACGATTTAGCCTTCGAGTCTCTTCGGTCTCATTACTAGCAATCGGAAACTTCCCACCAAATCCCTCACCAGATATTCGCTTTTTATTGATTCCCCGATCTCGCAAATACTCAGTCACTGCATCTACACGCAGCTGAGACAACTCCAAATTACTACTAGGATTTCCTTTGCTATCAGTATGGCCTTTAAGTTTGATATTTAAATCGTCATTTACCTGCATCACTTCTATCAATAAATCCAGCTCTGCATAAGAGCTAGAAAGTATACGGGGACTGGCACGTTCAAAAAGTACATTTTCCAGCGTAATGTTTGCACCAATAGTCAGCGGTTCTAATGATACAGTATTCCTCCCACCTGGAATTTCCTCGCTCAGGCTCACTCTTTTGGAAAAGAAACCTCTTGACTTTATTAAAATTTCCTGGCCAGCTAGCTCCTCAACATCGAACAAACCACTTTTTTCTGATAGGGTCCTTGCACCGCTAATGACCTGAATTTCAGCAGGTATACTCTCCTCAGTAGTCGCATTCACGATCTGCAAATAAGTGTCTTCATTTGTTTGTTCTATTTCCACATAGGCAGAATCTTCTTCAATATTCTGCTGTATAGGCACTTCCATTATATCACCGAAAACAGCCGAAGGATCGGAGCGAACAAAATATGCATATGGATCAGTGTCTATGAAACAAAAAGAGGATTCGGAAGCGTACGTATTTATTTCAGCAATATTTACAGGCACAGACCATACTTTCCACGAATCATCTAAACGTTCAGTCATATAGATATCGAAACTACCTCTACCCCCAGGCCTGTTAGATGCAAAAAATAAAGTCTTATTGTCGATAGCCAGAAAAGGAGTAATCTCCTGGTATTTTGAATTCACCACACTACCCAAATTAATCAGGCGATTCCAGCCACTCTTGGTGTATTCCAGCACATATAAGTCATTTTTTCCATTTGTATATGCTGCCTGTGTACTCAAAATCAAGTAGCGTTCATTCTTGGAAAATGTACCACTTTGCGTACCAGAAAAATTCTGTAGTCCAGGAATTACATCCTCATAAAGACGGTAATTTTTGTTCATATAATTAATAGACACTTCATAGCCACCTGATGGATCTGCTGAGACTTTGCTGTAGAAAAATCCACCTTTGTAGTCAAAACCAATAGGCGTGATGAGCCGCTCGTCATCATCATAATCAGGTATGATCTCTATCGCCCATTTATATCCATGAAATTTCTCTGTTTCACCGATGGTTTCAGCTAAATCACTCTTGTAAGGAAATAACTCTGAAAAGGCCATGCGGTATTCATGGTGACTGATCGTGAGATAATTTGATTTGTAGCGGTGACTAAGCTCTAGCATCAGCTCTGCATTGCCAGTAAATATGACTTGCTCAATAGATTGGGCATTCGTCACTAATGCATATAAAAGAAAAAAGCTTAGTAGAGGTATTCGCACTTAGATAAAAGGTTGCAAGATTAGCCGGCTATCAAGCTATGGGTACAAAAAAGCCCTGCATTGCTGCAAGGCCAGTTTTCTTGTGGAAGAAATAGGGTCTTAACCACCGAAATCATCAAAACGAATATTTTCATCTGGTATACCAAAGTCTTCACCCATCTTCTGTACCGCCTGGTTCATCAGTGGTGGCCCACAGAAGTACAATTCGATTTCCTCCGGCTCTTCATGCTTACTTAGGTAGTGATCGATCACAGCTTGGTGAACGAATCCAGTAAACCCATCTCCTTCGTCTTCCATGCTTTTCTTAGGATTCCAGTTATCCTCAGGTAGGGGCTCAGAAAGCACAATGTGGAAAGTAAAATTCGGGAAACGTTTCTCAAGCTCAGCAAAGTGATCCAAGTAAAACAATTCTCTCTTGGAACGACCTCCGTACCAGTAACTTACTTTTCTTCCGGTTTCCAAAGTCTTAAAGAGATGATATAGGTGTGAGCGCATAGGTGCCATGCCAGCTCCTCCTCCAACGTACAGCATTTCAGCCTCCGAAGGATTGATAAAGAACTCCCCGTATGGTCCAGAAATCGTCACTTTATCGCCTTCCTTTAGACCAAAAATGTATGACGAGGCAATACCTGGATTCACAGCCATCCAGCCATTTTTTGCTCTATCCCATGGCGGAGTAGCGATACGCACATTAAGCATGATTTCACGACCTTCTGCAGGATAAGACGCCATGGAGTATGCACGCTCAATCGGCTCGTCGTTTTTCATCTTCAGATCCCAAAGACCAAACTTATCCCACTCCATTTTGAATTTATCTGGTTCTCCTGGATGCTCATCTGGGTGAGCTGTGATGTCCATATCTTTATAGTCCACCTCACATTTAGGAACTTCAATTTGGATGTAGCCTCCAGCTTCATAATCCATGTCTTCCGGAATCTCTACTACAAATTCTTTGATAAATGAAGCAACATTGTAATTTCTCACAACCGTCGCCTCCCATTTCTTGATACCGAAAATCTCTTCAGGTATTTCGATCTTCATGTCGTTCTTTACCTTCACCTGACAAGCCAATCTTACATTATCTTTTTGCTCAGCTCGACTTAAGTGACCCACCTCCGTAGGCAAAACATCTCCTCCGCCTTCTACAACCTTACATTTACACATGGCGCAGGTACCTCCACCTCCGCATGCAGAGGGCAAGAACACGCTCTTAGAAGACATGGTAGATAACAACGTGGAGCCTGCTGCAGTGGTAATGGGATTTGAATCATCTCCATTCACGACAATATTCACCGGACCGGACTGCACCAATTTAGCTTGAGCACCAAGCAGAATAAATACTAGGATTAAGATTAGGACAGTAAATGCAATGATTGAGGTTGCAATGATCGACATACTTCTTTCTTTAAGTTCTACACTAACGATTGATTCTGAGGCTAATTATTAACCAATTCAAGATCGTTTTTCCAACGTAAAAATAACTTGAAAAGCGATCTAATGTTGTTACTATTTCAACATTTTTAGGAGTTGGGTCAATCGGGGTTTGAGTTGTCTCCTATCTACGATAAAGTCCAGAAATCCATGGTCTAACACAAATTCCGAGCTTTGAAATCCTTTGGGTAGATCCTTCCCGATTGTCTCACGAATCACCCTGGGGCCTGCAAACCCAATCAGTGCGCCAGGTTCTGCAATGTTAAAATCACCAAGCATCGCAAAAGATGCGGTAACCCCGCCAGTAGTAGGATCGGTAAGTAATGAGATGTAGGGAATTTTCTCTTGAGATAGCAGCGCCAACTTCGCTGAGGTTTTTGCCATTTGCATCAATGAAAAGCCTGCTTCCATCATTCTGGCACCTCCTGACTTTGAGATCATGAGGAAAGGGGTTTTGGACTTGATGGCATGATCGATCGCACGTGCGATTTTCTCACCGACCACCGATCCCATCGATCCCCCTATAAACGAAAAATCCATACAAGCAACCACCAGATCGAGCCCATTCAGTTTACCGAAGGCACTCCTTACAGCGTCTTTCAAATTGGATTTCTTTTGGCTGGCGGCAATGCGATCAGGATACTTTTTTGTGTCCTCGAACTTCAAGGGATCACCTGAAGTGAGGTCCGCATCTAGTTCATGGAATTCGTTATTATCAAAAAGAATTTCAAAATACTCCTTAGAGCCTATGCGAACATGGTAATCATCATCCGGGCATACGTAGGAGTTATTTCTAAGCTCCCTCATGTGTATGATGTTGCCCTTGGGGGTTTTAAACCACAGGCCGTCAGGTACTTCTTTCTTGTCTTCTGTTTTAGTAAGTATTCCCTTGTCTTGTCTGTTAAACCAGGCCATTAGGTTTGTTTGGGTTGAAGATCAAATGTAATTATTCTCACGATATTGAAAAGGAGGGCGTGGACTACTTCACCTCCTCAAAATCTATGTATTCCCCACCCTCGTAAGAGGCGTTCCGTTTTGGGTTCTCGTTTGGGACTTTGTCAATATTGAGATTTTCATTCCTTGCGCTCCCAGGTCGTGATCGCGTCTGTTGCCGCCAAGCCCCAGGATCATTTCTGAGGTTGCCAAAAACCGTCCTAAAAAGAAATCCAGCCACTTTGTAAAAAGTGTAGATTACCAGGATCAAAATTAGAAAGAACTTTAGAAGTACTGTCATGGTCTTTTTAACCTACCTACTTAAGTATAGGTTTCGCTCAGAATAAATTTCCATGAAATAGTCATCCATCAGGTCGTCTATAAAATAGATTGCCTCTCCTGTAGACTTCATCTCAGGGCCCAGTTCTTTATTTACGTTAGGAAACTTATGAAATGAAAAAACAGGTTCCTTTATCGCGTATCCTTGCTTTACAGGCTTAAAATCAAAATCAGTAACCTTATTTACACCTAGCATTACTTTAGTAGCATAGTTTACATAAGGCTCTTGATAGGCCTTACAAATAAAAGGTACTGTGCGAGAAGCCCTTGGATTTGCCTCAATGATGTAGACTTTATCATCTTTGATAGCAAACTGAATATTGATGAGCCCCACTGTTTTAAGGGCTATGGCAATTTTTTTTGTGTAGTCCTCGATTTGACGCATTACAAAATCACCCAAGTTGAAAGGTGGTAATACAGCGTACGAATCACCTGAGTGAATCCCGGCGGGCTCGATGTGCTGCATGATACCTATGATGTAAACATTTTCACCATCGCAAATTGCGTCTGCTTCAGCTTCAATCGCTCCCTCTAGAAAATGATCCAGCAATATCTCTCCATCAGGTTTATCCTTTAATATGTTAACGACATGCTGTTCCAATTCGGTTTCATTGATCACAATTTTCATACTTTGGCCTCCTAGGACATAGCTAGGACGCACCAGCAGCGGGAAACCAAGTTCTTTGGACAACTCTACCGCATCAGCTGCATTCTCAATAGTTCCATAAAGTGGATAAGGAATTTCTTGCGCTTTTAAAAGGTCTGAGAATCTTCCCCGAGCTTCTGCAAGATCCAGGGCTTCAAAACTGGTCCCGATAATCTTAATACCGTACCTCTCCAACTTTCCGGCAAGTTTCAGCGCGGTTTGTCCACCTAGCTGAACAATCACTCCTTCGGGCTTCTCGTGCAAGATGATGTCGTATATATGTTCCCAAAAGACGGGCTCAAAATACAGTTTATCAGCCACGTCAAAATCAGTAGATACTGTCTCTGGGTTGCAGTTGATCATGATGGTCTCATAACCACACTCCTTGGCGGCCAGAACCCCATGCACGCAGGAGTAATCAAATTCGATCCCTTGCCCTATTCGGTTTGGGCCAGAACCGAGCACAATTACTTTTTTCTTATCAGAAACGATCGATTCGTTTTCGTCTTCAAACGTAGAGTAGTAATAGGGAGTCTGCGCTTCAAACTCAGCTGCACAAGTGTCTACCAACTTGTAGACTCTGCGGATTCCAAGGTCATTCCGTTTGCTATACACCTCGCTCTCCAAGCATTTCAATAAGTGTGCAATCTGCCTATCTGCGTATCCTTTCTTTTTGGCTTCCTTAAGGACATCCTTAGGTATGGAGTCAATGGTATATTGCTCAATTTTCTTCTCCAATACAATCAATTCCTGGATCTGATTCAAAAACCAGGGATCGATCTTTGATAGCTTCTGAATGGTTTTGAAAGCAATGCCTAGTTTAAAAGCATCGTAAATATGGAAGAGTCGGTTCCAGCTCGGATGCTCCAGACTGTGAAGAATTGCTGCTTGATCAGTGACTTCCCTTCCATCGGCACCCAGGCCATTTCTTTTGATTTCCAGCGACTGGCAGGCTTTCTGCAAGGCCTCTTGAAAGTTTCTTCCAATACCCATCGCCTCCCCGACAGATTTCATTTGTAGACCAAGTTTCCTGTCTGAGCCTTTGAATTTGTCAAAATTCCACCGAGGCACTTTGACAATTACATAATCGATAGCTGGCTCAAATAAAGCCGAGGTAGTCTTTGTGATTTGGTTTTTGAGCTCGTCGAGATTGTAACCGATGGCCAGCTTAGCGGCAATCTTAGCTATCGGATAACCGGTCGCTTTTGAAGCTAGCGCAGAAGACCTTGATACCCTTGGATTTATTTCAATGCCGATGATGTCTTCAGAGACCGGATCTACAGAAAATTGAACATTGCAACCACCTGCAAAGTGACCAATCCCATTCATCATCACTTTTGCCATGTCTCTCATGCGCTGATAGACGGTATCTGATAAGGTCATTGCCGGTGCTACTGTAATAGAATCACCGGTGTGTACGCCCATGGGGTCAAAATTCTCAATGGAGCAGATAATGATAATGTTTCCTGCATTATCTCTGAGTAGCTCCAGCTCGTACTCTTTCCATCCCAGAATACTCTGCTCCACCAGCACTTCATGTATAGGTGAAGCTTGCATACCTGCATTTAGTGCAGTATCAAAATCTGCTTGATCATTAACAAATCCTCCTCCATAACCACCCAGCGTGTAGGAAGGCCTTATGACGAGGGGGAATCCAATTTCCTGCGCTATCTCTTTTCCTTTCAAAAAGGAGGTGGCTGTTTCTCCTTTGCAAACCCCAATACCAAGCTCAATCATCTTGTGCCTGAACTTCTCTCGGTTCTCGGTGGTCTCTATTGCTTCGGTATTCACACCGATCATATTGACCTGATATTTTTCCCAAATACCTGCTTTTTCGCAATCTATAGCTAAGTTAAGCGCAGTTTGACCGCCCATGGTGGGTAGCACAGTATCAATTTCAGGATGCTTTTCTAGGATCTCACGTATCGATTTTTTGGTCAGCGGCTTTAGGTAAATGTGATCCGCGGTGACCGGATCGGTCATTATAGTAGCTGGATTGGAATTAATCAGGGTGACCTCTATACCTTCCTCCCTCAATGATCTGGAAGCCTGGGATCCGGAGTAATCAAACTCACAGGCTTGACCAATGATGATAGGACCGCTACCGATTATTAGGACGGATTTTATGTTAGGATTTTTGGGCATGAGGAGAGGCTGTCAGGTTAAAACAAATTCTCGCAAAACTAACGCACCTACTGCCCTCGGCAAAGGGCCACTTGAATTAATTACCTGCCTTTACACCCGGCCATATCCTGCCGGTTCTGATCTGCCAAAGATGCCTAGGGGTGATATTGAATTGCTTTGCCATAATGGACCAGCGAGTTTTCCCGCTTTTTTCATTTTCCTTTATGCGCTTCTTAATCAATGACACCCGAGTAGCAGTAAGTTTGGTGTTTGGTGCGTAATTGGGATAGATGTCGTAAGGTTTTGTCTGTTGCCGATTGAGCTCAGCTGCCTCTTCGGCACTGATCCACTTTAAATTATTGGCCATGCAATTCGTTGAGTCACCATTCTCAAAGACCAGCTTTTTGTAGCCATGAGGATTGTCCACAAATAGGTTTCCCATGATTTTATGCAAGTAGATCAACCCATTCTTACCACTGGGTTTTCGATAGGGAATGCATCGGTAACCGTTGTTTTTGTACGTAGTATGCTGGTACTTATTTCCATCCTTATCAATACTTACGACCTTTGCAAAATTGGATATTTTGTACTCCTTACCTGTTTCCTGGTGAACGTAGGTTTTCCATTCTTCTTTTAGCATATTGTCTGGGTTTGCCGGGCTAAATATAGACAACTGGACAATTTTCTATTTTTGATTATATAAAAACTTGTAAGATTCATATCCGAAAAGTGAAAAAATAGGTTGAAATCCTTCAAATCTCAGGACAAAAAATGACTAAAGCAGCTTTTATAGTAGATGGAATACGTACGCCTATCGGAAACTTTGGAGGCACTCTTGGCATGGTCAGAGCCGATGATTTAGCTGCGCTGGTAATAAAAGAATTGATTGATAGAAATAATAACCTTGACCCGCAATTAATCGATGAAGTACTGATTGGCTGTGCCAATCAAGCAGGAGAGGACAATAGAAATATTGCAAGAATGTCTTTACTGCTCGCCGGGATGCCTGCAACCGTTCCCGGAGAAACCATCAATCGCTTGTGTGCATCCGGCATGTCTGCAATTATTCACGCCAACAGAGCGATCAAAGCAGGTGACGGAGACCTTTTTATCTCAGGTGGGGTTGAAAATATGACGCGAGCACCCTGGGTTATTTCTAAATCTGCCAAACCTTTCGGAACTGATGCGAAAATGTATGATTCCAGTTTTGGATGGCGGTTTATCAATCCTCAGATGGAAGCGCTCTATGGCACAGATGGTATGGGGCAGACTGCAGAAAATCTGGTTGAGATCCACGATATCTCCAGGGAAGATCAAGATGAATTTGCCTACCATTCTCAAATGAAGGCAGCCAAAGCACAAAAAAATGGTTTTTTCAAGGAAGAGATCATTGCAGTGGAAATTTCTCGTCGTAAAGCGGAGCCCATTTTGTTTAAGCAGGATGAGTTTATTAAACCGAACACCAGTTTGGAAGTGCTAAGCAAGTTGAGAGCGGCATTCAAAAAAGAGGGATCAGTGACCGCTGGCAATTCTTCAGGTCTCAATGATGGAGCTGCCGCAACACTCATCACCTCCGACCTTGCTGTTGAGAAATTTGACCTTACTCCTAAAGCGAAAATCATTTCTTCGGCCGTGGTGGGCGTGCTTCCCAGAATTATGGGCATAGGTCCTGTAGAAGCTTCGAAAAAAGCACTGAAAAAAGCAGGTTTGAAACTCGATCAGATGGATATCATTGAATTGAATGAAGCTTTTGCTGCGCAGACGCTTGCTTGTACCCGCGCTTTAGGATTGGATGATCATGATAGTAGGATCAATCCGAATGGCGGTGCAATTGCACTTGGGCATCCGCTGGGAATGACCGGGACCCGAATCACCTATTCGGCAGCCCGAGCACTTCACGAATCTGGAAAGAAGTACGCGCTTGCCACGATGTGCGTAGGTGTCGGGCAGGGATATGCGGTGGTTTTGGAAAGATGCTAGTCTCATTTAAAAAATTAAGTCTCGCATGATTTATTCCTTCAAAGGCGTGAAACCAGTGATTCATGAGTCTGCATTTGTGCACCCACTGGCAGCCGTAACTGGCGATGTGATCATAGGTGCCAAGGTTTACATAGGACCAGGGGCTGCTATAAGAGGTGACTGGGGTCGGATCATCATCGAGGATGGTTGTAATGTGCAGGAAAATTGCACTGTCCACATGTTTCCGGGGATTACTGTGGCATTAAAAGAAGGTGCCCACGTAGGGCACGGTGCGATAATACATGGAGCGCAAATTGGCAAAAATGCATTGATCGGGATGAATGCTGTAATTATGGATCAGGCAGAAATTGGAGATGAATGTATTATCGGAGCACTTTCATTTGTAAGGTCCGAAGAGAAATTTGAAAACAGAAGCCTGGTAGTTGGCAATCCAGCGAAGCGAATTAAAGAAGTAAGTGACGAAATGCTTGCATGGAAAACCAAAGGTACTGCCCTCTACGGGGCACTGCCAGAAGAGCTGCATAGTGCGCTAGCTGAGTGCGAACCACTCAGGGAAATCAATCCAGGCCGACCCATCATTTCGGCTGATTACAAGACGTGGAATCAAAGCAAAAAATAACACTTATGCCAAAAGCGGCCACTCATATCGCGATAGCCGGCAATATTGGAGCTGGAAAAACTACGCTCACAGAGATGCTTGCCAAGCATTATGGTTGGCATCCTGAATTTGAATCTGTAGATAACAATCCCTACTTGGAAGACTTTTATCGTGACATGAAAAAATGGGCTTTTCACCTACAAGTACATTTTCTCAACAGTAGATTCCTTCAAATACAGCAGCTAAAGACGGCATCAAAAACGGTAATTCAAGACCGAACGATCTATGAAGACGCATACATCTTCGCAAAAAGCTTACATAAGCAAGGATACTTTCAGGACCGTGACTATGAGAATTACTTAACTCTGTTTAAATCTATGATTCAGTTTGTATCACCACCTGATTTACTTATCTACCTCAAATCGGATATTGGAAAACTGGTACGCAACATTGAAAGAAGAGGTCGGGTCTTTGAAAACAACATCACTATTGATTATTTAAAGAGGTTGAATGTGCATTATGAAGAATGGATCAGCCAGTACAAGGAGGGCAAGCTTCTGGTGATCGATATTACCGACATTGACTTTTTTAATCGCGCTGAAGATTTTTCGCTGATTATCTATCGTATAGATACAGAACTGCACGGCCTATTTAGCTAGACTAGACAACCTTACCATTTTCTTTCCATCTGTGATATAAAATCTGGACGGTGCCACTCCGCCTCGCACCATAAAGCGTTTCACTTTATTTCAAAAACTACCCTGATTTCAGATCTTAACTTAACCTTCTTGAACTCGACGTTGGAGTGATAATCTGCAGCTTCCAATGTATAGGCCACATTAGATATTGCCCGACTTGGTTGGTTGTATCCATACTCGATCTCTTGCACCTCCAGAATACGGCCAAGATCTTCGCCCACGCTCTGTAATAAGTAAGTTGCTTTCGATTTGGCCACCTTAATGGCACCTATCTTCACCTGCTTTCGAAAATCTTCGATCTCACTGTGAGAATAAGATTGGACATTGACACTGTTTAAACCCTCCGGGTCCAGCAAACCGACTAAATCATTCATCTTTTTTAGGTCGTTAACTTCAACTAAAAAAGTTTTGCTTCCCAGAAAATCATCCGCTCTTTTTTTTCGCCAATCCCAATTATAGCCTGATACATTTTGAACACGCAGTTGTTTTTCAGGAACTTTCAACTGTTTCAGCGCTTTGATTAGACCTGATTCCAGCTCATCCAGCGATACAGTTTTCCCTCCCTGACGGTACTCTTTGACCGTAAGTGAAACAAATATTTCATCAGGAGTAATCTCAAGTTCACTACTACCCGCTACCTCAATTTTGCGTACCGTTGTTTCTTTTATTTGAGCTTGCCCTTGCCTACCTACGGCAAGAAATAGGGTCAAAAACACAATTACAATTTTTTTCATATTCCAAAATTGATTTAATCAGCAAAAACGAATTTTTTTCCAAATATTTAAGACTGTAACCTTTCTAGTCGAGGGAAACAGTAACAATCTCCGGTCGCCCCTCTAATGTTTTATGCACCGGACATCTGTCCGCTATTGCAATCAATCGCCTACGATCAGCTTCAGACAAATCTCCGGTAAGTTTAATATTTCTGGTAAGCACGTCAATCTTTCCACTCGATGATTCAGAGTTTTCTCCATCTTGCTTGTGAATTTTGTCGTGAGTGAGGTCCACTTCTATTTCTTCCACATTCATTTTCTTGAAGTCTGCATACATGCGCAAAGTCATTGCAGTGCAGGTGCCTAGTGCACTGAGCAAAAATCCATATGGAGTAGGGCCATTATCCTCTCCACCAACGCTTGGCGGTTCGTCTGCAACCATGCTGTGCCTTCCTGCAATCACTTCTGTGGTAAATCCAGTTTTCCCAAGACGCACTTTCACCTCGCCTTCAGGCATTTCCATTGCATTATTAACCTGGATGTACCGCTGAGACCAGTTTGCAATGATCATACCTACATACTTAGCATCGCCTTCATCTGAGAGAAGGTGATCCGCGCGATCTAGCGACACGAAACTTTTCGGATGCATGGCTTGAGTATAGATGTCCTGGGCATTTTCAATATCTACAATGGCATCTTGAGGTGAATGAAGAACCAGCAGTGCTTTACCCAAATTACGAATCACATGATCGCCCCTTTGAACCTCCAAGTCTTCCAAAAATTGCTTTTTGAGAGTGAATGGTCTACCGCCGATATCAATCTTTGCTTCTCCGTGTTGCTCCAATTGTTCGCGCCCATTTTCCAGCAGATGTGCCACATGCGCAGGTTCTGCTGGGGCACCAATCGTTGCTACAGCCTGCACCGCTGCTAATTGTGATGCTACGTGAAGTACTGCTGCTCCTCCCAAGGAATGCCCGACCAGCATCCTAGGTGCCTCATAGTTTTGTTCAAGAAAAGTGTACGCATCCTTAAGGTCGTCAAGATTTGAGCTAAAGTTTGTTTCTGCAAATGCGCCCTCGCTTTGCCCTAATCCAGTGAAATCAAATCTTAAAACTGCCATTCCGGTCTCAGTAAAAGCACTGGAAATATGCTCAACCACTTTAAGATTTTTTGAGCAGGTAAAACAATGCGCAAAAAGTACATACGCCTTCGGTTGGCTTATCAGTGGAAAGTCAATTCGACCTGAAAGACTTTCTCCTTTGGTATTTTGGAAAGATACTTTTGTAAATTTCATAGATGGGAGGATTTTAAGCTATCTTAGAAACTAAACCTTGTAATGTACTTAGTGTCCTTAAGCTAAGCTGATTTTTTCAACTTGTACCGAATTGCACTCATATTCATACTAACTATCTACTCCCTGCTTTTGGCAGGGCAGACTGTGAATTATGAAGTAATTCGGGGTGAGAAAAAGCTGGGCGACATGACCGTAAAGCGCAGCATGCAGCAAGAAGAGGTTTTTTATGAGATAAAAAGTAAAGTCGTTTTTAAACTTCTCTTCTCGTTTACCATCGATTATGAATCCACAAGTGAGTACAAAAGAGATAGATTGATCAAGGAGTATACCCACAACCAGCTGAACGGAAATACACAGAAAAAGTCAACTATTTGGTGGGATGGTAAGGTTTATACGCTGGACCTGGATGGGTCTCGTATCAATTTCTCAAACAAAATCGAATATTCCGTAGCTTCCATTTATTTCGAAGAACCGACGGACGGGCAACAGGTCTTTTCTCCACAATTCGGTAAGTACTTGAGTTTCGTAAAAATCGGTCCACATAAATACGAAATGCAGTCACCAGACGGCCTCAATGTATACTCTTACACGAATGGCATCTGTACCGAGGTGAAGGTGAATCGAGATTTCGCAAGGTTCTCATTTGTAATGACTCCAGAATCTCTGGTAGCTGTGCAAAAAAAGATCATTACAGGAGGAGGTGCCAATGTTGACTAGCAGCAAGACTGACTAGTGGACGTCTTTGGCTAAGACCCACCTACCGCCCTCATGCACAATCAACTCTATGCGTTGCACTAAAAAATCTGCGCCATAATGCTGCTTTGCAAATACAGTCTTGGCCTCATAAAACATCTTCTTTTTCAAGTCCCTGAATCCGATTGTTATATGTGGATGGTAAGGTCTTTCTTTATATGTGCTATTGCTTATCAATAGTTGTTTTCTGCACTGCTCCGCTACACTCTTTTGCAAGCGGTTTAGCTCTTGATTCGCCTCCACTGCAACGTAGATCACTCTTGGTTCAAAAAAGCCAAAATCACGAAGTGCAATTCGAAATGGTTTCAGTCCAGTATTGAAGTAGTTCAGTAGTTCAAAAAGTAAAGCTTTCTTTTTTTCACTCAAGCGGAATGGCATCTGTAACGTGATATGTGGGGGCGACTTGAGCGCATGACTGCTCCCATAGTGATCTGAGATCTGATTCTTAAGAGATGTAATTTTTTCCTGAATAGCGATTGGTGGGATTATGGCAATGAAATACCGTAAACCTTCCTGGGTGGTGGGCTTCAACCCGCCCAACCTTCTCTATCCAAACTCCTGTACTGAATGGCCTCCGCTAGATGCTCTATGGCAATAGCTTCAGTGCCTGCCAGGTCTGCAATGGTCCGGGATACCCGCAAAATACGATCATAGGCCCTAGCTGAAAGACCTAAGCGTTCCATGGCGGTCTTGAGAAGGCCCTTGCCTGCTTCATTGATCTGGCAAACCTGCTTCACCATGTTAGAACTCATCATGGCGTTGTTGAATACGCCTTCCTGATTTACAAAACGGGTTTCCTGTGCAGTCCTGGCCTCAATCACTCGCTTACGAATGTCTGCACTGGATTCTGTCTTTCTGGTTTCCGTCATTTGATCAAAAGAAACCGGGGTGACTTCCACATGTAAATCAATGCGATCCAAGAGTGGTCCACTTATCTTATTCAAGTATCGCTGGACAACCCCAGGTGCACAGACGCACTCTTTCTCAGGATGATTGTAGTATCCACAAGGGCAAGGATTCATGCTAGCAATCAACATAAAGTTGGAAGGGTAGTCCAGTGAAACTTTGGCGCGAGAAATCGTGACTTTTCTCTCCTCCAACGGCTGTCGCATCACCTCCAAGACGGTGCGTTTAAATTCAGGGAGCTCGTCCAGAAAAAGGACTCCATTATTGGCAAGGGATATTTCTCCAGGTTGCGGTATGCCGCCACCACCTACCAGCGCGACATCAGAAATAGTATGATGAGGCTGCCGAAAAGGTCTCTGAGAAATCAAATGTGCGTCTTCGCCCAATTTCCCTGCCACTGAATGGATTTTTGTGGTTTCCAGTGCCTCATGGAGACTCATTGGCGGAAGGATGGAAGGAAGACGCTTCGCAAGCATTGTTTTACCAGCTCCCGGTGGACCAATCATAATTACGTTATGGCCCCCTGCAGCAGCTATTTCCATCGCTCGCTTTATATTTTCTTGCCCCTGTACGTCAGCGAAATCTGAACCGTAGCTGTCCAATTCGCTGTAGAAAATATCCCTCGTATCATACTGCATAGGAGGAACCCGCTGCTCACCATTCAGATGCCCGATTGCCTCGTGCAAGCTATCAACACCTACAATTTCAAGTCCGTCGACAATGGCAGCCTCGGAGGCATTCTCTTTAGGCAGCATAAATCCTTTAAAGCCATTTTTCCTGGCTTCAATCGCAATTGGCAGTGCACCCTTTATAGGCCTCAGCTCTCCATCGAGCGCGAGCTCACCCATGATCACATAGTTTTCCAGCTCTTCCGTATAGAGTTGTTCAGAGGCTTTCAAAATCCCCAAAGCTATGGGAAGATCGTAGGCAGATCCTTCTTTGCGAATATCTGCTGGTGCCAGATTTACCACTACCTTTTGTCTGGGCATGCGAAATCCAAGATGCTTGATGGCTGACTCTACACGCTGCTCACTTTCTTTCACGGCAGAATCAGGCAATCCAACCATCACAAACTTGGTTCCTTGACCTACATTTACCTCAACGGTGATCTTGTAAGCATCTACTCCATATACAGCGCTACCATAAGTTTTAGCGAGCATTACTAAAAGGCTAGAAAAGTTGAAAATTCGTAATTAAGTGAGCGGCAATTTAAGACCGTTTTATCAGATATGGTCAATCATCGTCCTCTGAAGGGATCTCTGGGGTCTCGGTTTCATCTTTGGTGATGGCGGCAATACTAGCTTGCGTTTGCCCTTTATCGTAAAGTTTTGCTTTCAGCTCCTTGATCTCATTTTCCAAGTCCTCAACGCCACTTTTGATCCCACTGATCTTAATTTGTTGTATGATGTACTCGACCAGCATAAAAACGGAAAGCAAGAGAAAAACCGCCATCAGATATTTAGGGAATCTTACGTAGGCAGACAGCTTTACCTTGGACAAGTATTCCTCTGTGTGCACGAAAATGTCAATAGAGAAATACAGCACTGCAATAGAGATAAGCAGATATAGAATGTGAAAAATAAGCCTAAATCTTTTCATCAGCTTCTTTAAAACGAACAGGAAAGTTAGCTAAATAAATAGGTAATCTGGACAACAGCTCACCACTTAAGATTTGTGGAACTTGATGAGGATTGTTGAATTTGATACGTGATGAAATTTTAGCCATCAATCATATATCTTGGGCTTAGGTCATGGATATTAAGGACTACTGAAGCAGATGGAAATTCCCTTTTTGGAAATTTGGAATTTTTTAGAACTGGTGAAGCCGGACGAAGGCAGCTATCAATTTTCACTCCAAGTCGGGAAGATTGAGGTGAATGAGATTAGCCCCGATGTACTTCTGCTTCTACAAAAAGACCCCGGCTTTGACACTGAACTCTTGCCTTCAATCTTTACTTTCAGAGAGATTTTGTGGCAACCGAACGTCTTTAAAAACCCCAAAGACGCAATATCCCCGCTAAGCATATTTAGGGCATTTTGCAACGAAACTGCTGAACGGAATGAACCAAAAAAGTCCCAAGCCGCTAGGATCTATACAGAACTTATCAAAGGGATGGGCAGAAATACTGAACTGGCCATTCAAAGTCTACAAAAGGATCGGCCGAATGTGAATAGGGTTTTGAGGGATCTTAGAATAAAAAATATCCCAAGTATCAAGTTCTTCATGCATCATCCACAAAATAGATACGACTACTTCAGAGATGCACAGCATCGACTTGACTATGCGGTAAAAGTCATGCTTGGCGAATTTCAAACGAAATACTCAGAGCTGTTGAATCCCTACTGGACTGTCCAAAGAGTTTCTGAGCTAAAGACGCCTAAATTGTCGCAAAAACCAAGCGAACAATCATAAGGAATTTGCTGTTTAGCCGTACTAAACGGACTTATTAAGCTTCTGAGAATTACATGATCACTAATCAGCAGAAACCACTTCCTAATCGCAATCGCTTTCTGCTAAGCAACCTTTTCAAAGGACTTGGTTGGTTGGTTCTTATTGTCTTTGGATATCTCTACTTGCGCAAGAACTATGATTTCTCCCTAGAAACCATCCTGGGTCCGCTCTATGAACAGCCAGTGATCATATACCTTATTTTTCTTGCCTCTGAAACAATTTTGGGCATCATTCCTCCGGAGTTTTTCATGATATGGTCGCTAAGAGACGAGGTTCTTTCCACTTACATCAGCAATATTATAGCCCTTTCTGCCATCTCTTATGTTGCTGGTATTTTGGGATTTGGAATCGGGACGTTCTTAAAGGAAACACAATTCTACCGCCAAATGAAGAAGCGTGTTTTTGGGAAGTTTGAAAACCATCTCAATAATTATGGAGGCTTTCTGGTAGTAGTTGCTGCACTTACCCCTTTGCCTTTCTCGGGTATAGCTATGCTCGTAGGATCAGTGCGCTACTCTTTCCGTAAGTATTTGTGGTTCTCGCTCTTGCGCTTTGCGAGATTTATAGTTTATGGTGCAATCATCTGGGAAGCACATATTTTATGAAGAAGAAGGGAATTTTACTGGTAAATCTGGGAACTCCAGACTCAACGAAAACCGCTGATGTAAGAAAATACCTTAGAGAGTTTTTGCTCGATAAGCGGGTGGTAGATATTCCAGCAGTAGCAAGATGGATCCTGGTAAATGGCATAATCGCTCCTTTCCGGGCTCCTAAATCGGCCGAGGAGTACCGCAAACTTTTTGATGAAAGAGGATCGCCGCTCAAGTACTACACTGAAGATATCACAAATCTTCTTAGAGAACGGCTAAGTGATGAATATGTAGTTAAATATGCCATGCGCTACCAAAGCCCCTCGCTATCTTCCGTTTTAGAGGAAATGAGAAAAGAGGTGGCATCACTACACGTGCTACCCTTGTTTCCACAGTATGCATCCGCTACCACCGGATCAGTGATAGATCGGGTAATGGAAATTACGCGAAAATGGCAGGTGATACCTGACATTAAATTCACTGCGCAATTCTTGGAAGAAGACCTTTTCATCGAAACCATAGCAGACCAAGGGGAAAAGCTCATGAATGCATACCCTTACGAGCATTACGTCTTTAGCTACCACGGTCTCCCTGAACGGCAAATCAGGAAAGCCTCCTATGGAAGCCAGTGTCAGTTGGGTACTTGCTGCGGAAAGCTCACTGAGAAAAATCGCTATTGCTATCGGGCTCAGTGCTACGAAACCACGAGGCTGGTTGCGAAAAAACTTAATATTCCTGAGGAGAAATACACTGTTTGCTTTCAATCGCGTCTCGGAAAAGACCCCTGGGTGAAGCCATATACAGAGGACGTCCTGAACGACCTGGCAGAAAAAGGAGTAAAAAGCGTCCTGGCATTTTCCCCAGCTTTTGTTTCTGACTGTCTAGAGACCACCATTGAAGTAGGTGAGACATACCAGGAGGATTTCATCCACGCAGGAGGTGAAAAATGGGATCTTGTTCCAAGCCTTAATGCCGAAGACAAGTGGATCCAGTGCTTGGAAAAGCTGGTTTCATAAGCACCTCATCGCTATCTACCCTACTTTTATTTCTTTTATTCTTTGTAAATTCAAGGATTACACGAGAAGAAATGGAAGCAGTTCTCAATTTTTTTGCGTCCCTGACTACTTTACAAAAGATGATCTGGGTAGCATTTTGCCTGGCTTTTTTCTTTGCCCTAGAGCAAATTATCCCGTTGGCTAAACACAAGTACAATCGCCTCAGACATGATGGAGTAAACCTGGTTTTTCTTCTCATGCTGATGGTGATCAACATAGGATTCGGCATTGTACTGGTCAGCATTATGGGGTGGACAGAAGCAGAAGGTTTTGGACTTCTCAACTGGATCAAGTTACCCACTTGGCTGGGCTTGGTGATTTCTTTGATCGCCTTGGATTTAGTATCCCAGTACTTTGCGCACTACCTACTTCATCATGTAAAATGGATGTGGAGATTGCACATGGTGCACCACACGGACACCAAGGTGGATTTAACTACGGGTGTACGTCAGCACCCCATTGAATTTATCTTGAGAGAAAGTCTGGCACTAGTAACTTTCGTCCTATTTGGAATGCCTGTCTCTTTCTACCTACTTTACAGACTAATTACCATCTTTTTCACCTATTGGACACATGCCAATATCCGCCTGCCGAAAACGCTGGATCGTATTTTGAGCTACGTAATTATCACACCAGATACCCACAAATTTCATCACCATTTCGAACGTCCCTGGACAGACACCAACTTTGGCAATGTACTCTCCATATGGGACCGTGCCTTTGGAACCTTTACTTATGGTAGCACGGACAAAATCTCCTACGGCCTGGACGTGGCTGATGATAGCAGAGACGAAGACCTAAAGTATCAGCTAGGAATTCCTTTTAATCATTCTATCAAAACAGATGATTGAGAATTGTACGCTTGGTAGGTAGCTGATTTTGCAGATCAAAACTCACTGATAAAGTGGAAAGAGATTTCAGGAAAGTTGTCCTGGACCATTTGCAGCCACGCCTTGGATTCGGCCATAAAAACCAATTGCCCTTCTTTATCTCTAGCGATATGTCGCTGTTTGTCTTTTACAAAAGCATCCAACTTACCCGACTCTTCAGCACTGATCCAGCAGGCCTTAAAAACATTCACAGACTCAAATCTGGCGTTTGCTCCGTATTCATTAAGCAGTCGATGCTGAAGCACTTCAAACTGTAGCGCACCTACGGTTCCCACTACCTTTCGAGCTCCTAATTCATAGGTGAATAACTGAGCCAGTCCTTCGTCCATGAGCTGACTTAGCCCCTTTTCCAATTGCTTTGACTTCATCGCATCCAGATTGATTACCTCTCTGAACATTTCCGGGGAGAAAGAAGGGATTCCCTTGTAAAGTCCCTTTTCTCCTTCGTTTAGGGTATCCCCAATTTTTAAATTGCCAGTATCATAAAGTCCCACAATGTCTCCAGGAAAAGCCTCTTCTACCGTCTCTTTTTGCTGCGCCATAAAGGCAGTGGCATTGGAGAAACGAAGCTGCTTCTCGTGTCGGACATGATAGTAGTTACTTCCACGCTCAAATTTTCCCGAACAAATTCGCACAAAAGCAATTCTGTTGCGGTGCTTAGGATCCATATTGGCGTGAATTTTAAAGATGAAGCCAGAAAATTTCTTTTCACTAGGTGTCACCACTCGTTGCTCAGTCTCTCTGGACCTGGGAGCAGGTGCGATTTGCGAAAAACAGTCCAATAGCTCTCGTACCCCAAAGTTATTTACCGCACTGCCAAAAAAGACCGGCGCAACCTCTCCGTTTAGATATGTTTCAGGGTTAAAAGCATCATACACTCCATCGATGAGTTCTATCTCACTTCGCAGCTCCTGCACCATAGACTCTGGGAGGTGTTTGTCTAATTCCGGATCGTCTACTCCATTAATTGCGACCACATCAGTCACACGCTTTTGCTTGTTAGGCTCATAAAGATTCAGGCTATTTTCATAAATATTAAAAACGCCACGCAGTGATTTTCCCATCCCTATGGGCCAGCTCATCGGCCTAACCTTAATATCAAGTTTTTCCTCAATTTCGTCTAACAGCGAAAAAGCATCCTGTCCTTCCCTGTCAAGTTTGTTGATAAAGCAGATCACCGGGGTTTTGCGCATACGACACACTTCCATAAGCTTCTCCGTCTGCTCCTCCACACCTTTCACACAGTCTATGACCATGATTACACTGTCTACTGCGGTGAGGGTACGGTAAGTGTCCTCGGCAAAGTCTTTATGTCCAGGCGTGTCAAGAATATTGATCTTCAACCCATTGTACTCAAACCCCATGACAGAAGTAGCAACAGAAATACCTCTCTGCTTCTCAATATCCATCCAATCGGAGCGGGTGCCCATGTCTATTTTGTTCGACTTTACTGCCCCAGCAGTCTGAATTGCCCCACCAAAAAGTAGCAGCTTTTCTGTGAGAGTCGTTTTCCCCGCATCCGGGTGCGCGATAATCCCGAACGTCCTTCTTCTACCAATTTCCTGCTCTAGTGTCATAATGCTAAAATATGGAACACAAAGTTGCGTAAACAAAAGCCGGTTTCAAACCCGACTATTGCCCTACCCGACTTTCTGCTTCTGAAGCTCCATCAAGGTTAAATATTCATAAATCAGTGTCCAATAGTAGGCTTCACAATGCCAGAAAAAAGTAGGTATTAGCTTGGAGTCATTGAGTATTTTGCGAAGTGCCGTCCCAGTACCAATCGCAAGCATCAGGTTTGCGGAGAACCAACGAAAATCTTGAATTTCAGCTCGCAATTTTGATTCATCTGCTGAGTAATCGCAAGATTCGCCCAATTTAATCAAGGCACTGGCTAGGGCAGCTTTATATATTTCCGGAAGGTCAGCCTCCAACTCCGCTCTTATATCTGATACGATTTGCAACTTAATATCCCTGAAAACTCCTTCCTTATCTTCTTCAATCATACGAGCTAAGTGATACAAAATAATAGGGGTGCGTGTATAGTATGGGGAGAGCACAAATGGCTGTTTACGATGTAAATCTTCACGGATAGACTGCTTTATAAAGTCAATGGAGGCTGAATCGTACTTGTTGAGTGAATACCCACTTTTGAATACGAAGTATAGCGTATTGGCCATGACTGAAATATCAAATTCTTGCTTCCATTTGTCAGCAAACCACACCCCGTAAGCTTCCGATTTCTTAAATCTCTTGAATGTGGTCTTCACCTTCTTCTTTCTACTATTGGTATACCTGACCATCTCTTCTCGTACCTGCCAAGAAAATTGCGGGCTATCCAGCAAGATGCCGATCATGCTGGTGTCATCAAAATCGTCCGGGACTTTGTATTTCTCTTTCTGGTACTTCTCAGGACCATCCGGGTGAGGAATGTCTGGATTGGTTTGCCAAAAATTAAATGCAGGTCTTCCACGCCTGCTTTGGTAGGTAAAGGCATTCTGCCGAACTCTAGTTACTATCTGGTCAATGATTGGGCTCTGATCGGAAGGAACTTTGTCTTTGAGTGCTCTTAAGGTGAGCGCGACCAATGTGGGATAGAACAACGAATTGTCTCGGTACGATCGTTTTCCATAATGTCGCTGAGTATGAAATAGACCAGAATCGTAAAAGAGATCTTCTTCTATCTGAAGATCGACTATGCGTGCAAGCACCTCATTTTGTTGAAATGCAACCGCTTGAGTGTAACCCACTCTACCGGAAAACAGCAGTAAACTAAAAGCTAGAAAAGTGGTCTTCAACGGGAAGTGGAGAGGTTCGAAAAATCAGGATGATTAAAATGCAAAAATTCCAAATACAGTGTCCAATTGTAAGCTTCACAGTACCAACTAATGTTGGGCACCACAGAATTTAAAAAAGCAAATTGAGGGTTGCCTAGGAATGGCTTCACAGAAAAGAATACAAAATCACCAAGGTCACTTTTCAATTTTTTATGATCCAACTCTTTTGCAGGCCTAATACCTAGCCTAAGTAAAGACGTATACGCAAGCATTTTCTCTACTTCATCGGTGGCTTTAGCAGCCGTAGAAGCCAAATCGGCTATCAGTAATGGCCGCAAATCATCAAATATACCTCTCTTATCCGCGGCGACCATTCGGGCAACATGATATAAAATCACTGCGGCTGAAGTGGTATGGTGTGAGACAGCATCTGTTCTATCCAAATAATCTCTTTGCTTTAAGATTTCCTTGATCAGGAAAATTGAGGCTTGATCATACTTTTCTAAAGCAAAGCCTTCCGAAAAGACAAAGAGTAGGACGTTACTTAACACACATATATCAAAAGTCTGCGGCATTTCCTTGGCAAACCAGACTTCATAAGCCTCTGAACTTTGAAATTTTGCCAGGGTATTTATTCGATTTTGATCCCTTCCAGCCCTGCCGGCATAAGCTACCATCTTTTTTCGGAGCAATGTCTTTACTGAATCTTCAGTTGAGGAAAGCGCTATAATTACGCTCGTATCAAGGTCATCTGGCAGCCTCATTTTATCATTGGAAATGAGCTTACTTCCATTAGGAAAGGGAAGGTCAGGAGCTACGGTCTGCCAGAAGTTAAACGTGGGCTTGTCATTACGGCTTTGATAATTCCGATAATTGGGTGTTATCCGGTCTACTATTTGACTTGCTATCCTTTTAGATTCAAGATCCATTTTATCACGAATCTGGTCCAAGGTGTAGGCAATAGATGCGGAGAAAAAAATTGTGTTGTCTTCTACAGCCTCTTTTGATGCACTCCATGAGCGCTGAACTGGGAAAAGGCCAGGATCGTAAAAATCATCCTCAACAGTCTGCAGCGAACATATTTTATTTAATATCTCAATGCTTTGGGCTTGAGCCTTAACAGCAAAATGTAGTAGAGCACCTATTGTGAGGGGGATGATTCGCATCTAGGTAGCAACTATAGTCAATGTAGGTGATAAATGAACGAAAGTGTGAAGGAGCCTGGCGCTCATAGTGGCATTACCAAGTCTGCTTTATCACATCAAGTATTGGCCCATGCGCCCTTCCACCTGCTACCAATTCTCTTCCAAAGAGAAAATTATCTCCACCTTTAAAATCTGTAACCAAACCACCGGCTTCTTGAACCAGGATCACACCTGCTGCTATATCATAAGCATTCAGGTTGTATTCAAAAAAGCCGCCGTATCTGCCACAAGCTACGTAAGCCATATCAGCTGCCGCACTACCCATCCGTCTCAATCCTTGCGTGCTTTGCATAAGTTCTTTGAGAATTTTCAAATAGGTGTCAATGTTCTCAAAATTGTAGTAAGGGAAGCCGGTTGCCAGCAGCGTATCATGAAGCTTAGTAGCATTAGATACTTGTATTACTTGCCCGTTCAGATAGGCGCCTCCACCCTTCCAAGCATAAAAGCACTCGTCGTTTGTCACTTCATACACTACTCCAGCGACTATATTTCCTTCATGCATTAAGGCTACGCTTACGCAATAGTTTGGGATACCATGCACGAAATTAGTAGTCCCATCCAGTGGATCTATGATCCATGTATACTCTTTCTTTTGCTGTTGAACAGTCTCTTCCTCAGTGATAAAGCCGGCTTCTGGGAGCAGCGTTTTCAGCCTGGAAACCAACCGATCTTCCGCGCCCTTGTCTACGTAGGAAACAAGATCGCTTGGTCCTTTCTTATGTCGCACATTTTTGTATGAGAAAGTTCTGCGCTCATCGCGTATAAAGCCTCCTACTTCTTTACATAGCTCTGTGACATTTTTAGTGAGTAGCTCCTGGTTCATTTGGCTCCTTCGATTACAATGACAAATTCCCCTTTGATTGTTTTTTGATCAAAATATGCTAATACATCAGCCAAAGGGCCGGTTTTAGTTTCCTCAAATTTTTTGGTCAATTCCCTTGATACAGACACCCTCCGCTCACCTCCCAAAATCTCACCGATTTGTGTCAGCGCTTTGACAATCCGATGTGGGGATTCATACAACACAATTGTCCTGACTTCATCTTTCCAGGATTCAATCCTGCTTTTTCTCCCTTTCTTCAGAGGCAAAAAGCCCTCGTAAACAAAGCGATCAGTAGGAAAACCTGATTTGATCAAAGCAAGTAAAAAAGCGGTAGCGCCGGGGATTACTTCTACATCAATTTGTCGGGCCAAAGCTGCTCTTACCAAGAGGTATCCAGGATCTGAAATACCTGGAGTGCCAGCGTCGCTTATCTGCGCAATCGACTTCCCTTCTACCAGTGAATCAACTACATGATCGATCTTTTTATGCTCGTTGTGCGCATGGAAGCTCTGCAAAGGAGTACCGATTTCAAAATGCTTCATCAGTGTGCCTGAAGTACGTGTATCTTCGGCCAGGATGAGATCAACCGACTTTAACACTTCAACTGCCCTGAAGGAAATATCACCTAGGTTTCCAATGGGAGTGGCCACCAAAAATAATCTTCCTTCAGGATTCACAAAAACACCGAAACTTCCCCTTTACTAAACGAAGCATAATCTAACTAAACCAGTGCATCGATGGCTTTAGCCAGATCATGGTCTCTTTGCGTAACAATGTCCCCTGCGTCGTGTGTATTCAGGCTAAAGCTTACCCGATTGTACACATTACTCCAGTTGGGGTGATGGTTCATCTTTTCTGCAATTATGGCGACACGAGACATGAAGCCGAAGGCGTCGATAAAATCAGAAAATTCGAAAGTCTTTTTAAGTGTGTTGTCTTCTTCGATCCATTCCATGGCATTTGGCATTTTTTCTTTAAAAACTAAAGCGCAATGATTCCTTCAATTGAATAAGCCCTTTTATATACGTCAATCACTTCCTCGCTTGAGGCCATATTTTTAGTAAGTGTAATACTACGGTACTTATTGGCAGAGCTGGGCTTCACTTTGATCTCCGCATCGGCCACCAGGGCGATTACTTTCTTCTCAAAGACCGGCTTAACAATGAATTTGAAAATATATTTCCCGGGAAAAACATGCGTGTTTTCCAATTTTTCTTTGAAAGCAATTTCATCCCAACTCATATCTTAAGTTAACGAAATTGTAAGTTCTCAAGCTCACCCAACCGCACTTCCTAAAATCACCCTACTATCTATCAAAAATCAAATATGGGAAACTAGGTGTATTTTCTATGATCAGAAAAACTTGTAGCGCATATCCTCAACAGCAGAGAACTCTTTTACGGTCTCGTCTATTTTCCTAGACACAAAAATATTGAAATAAGAAAGTGGAAAAGCAGCCACCAAAGCATTGGGTCCTAAACGCTGAGTCGATAGCTGTGCGGTATAAGCAGAATATTCATCCAACGATTCCGGCATGTCTTTGCCGGTGAGTTTTATTAATACCACACCATCCTGCACCTGAAAAGACTTTGTGGCTTCTTCCTCTTCCAGCGCAAAAGAAAGCCCGATTGCCTCCGGAGCATACCCTATTCCGCTGATGTTGTTGGAAAATAACTGAAAATCTACATTTCCAGTTTTTGCTTCCGCGCCGTACTCTGCAGCTAAAGATTCCATAGAATCTCCGGACAAACCGTCCAATTTTTCCTTTACAATGGCTGCTTTCTTCTCATGTTTTACTTTACGCTCCACCTGATTTCTCACGTCAGCGAGATTGGCAAGACCTTCCTCCTGCACGTCCGTCATGGCAGCAACCACATACTGATCGCCAACTTCCTTTACATCAGAAACGGCGCCCTTTTCTCCGTCATTGTAGAGCCAAAGAACAAGCGTTCTTGCATCTGCCATGCGGCCTATCCTTTGGGCATTTTTTCCAATGCGGTTCCCATTTAGGATCGTTAATCCTTGCTCTTTCGCCAGCTTTCTAAATTCCTCTACGTTACCGGCGCTCGCAGAAAATAAATCCGCTTTCCGATACGCTTCGTTGATGGTTTCATCAGAGACATACTGGCTAATGTCTTTTTGGATCCTGGCTACTCGGTAAACTGCGCTATCGGGCTTCACCATATCTTTTCGTGAAAGCTTATAAAACTCATAAGAGCCATTTACAATCGCCGCTTCGGATACATAACCTACAGACTGACCTACTAGTGAATCAGGAAGGTTTTCATCGTTATAAGAAATGAATGAGTATGGATCGTCGGAGTTGATCGCTACGAAAGTGGAATCATTTGCAGCTGATAAAATAGCATCTCTGAGTTCAGCAATCTCTTCCTGCACCACAGCAGAATCAGCAGCAGAAGGCTTGATGTCAAAAGTGACGTACTCCATACTTCGGGTTTCGTCTCTCTGGTATTCGGATGCATTTGCTTTGATGTAAGCGGTTAGCTCCTTTTCTGAGGCGGATACCGTACTGTCAGGGACGCTTGTAAATGGGACAAATACATATTCAATACTGGCATTCGCATTTTGACTTTCGTACTCCTTTTTTGCCTCATACTTTGTTACGTAATTGGTTTTGGCTAAGAGGTTATTATATTTCTCAATTTTTCTGCTTGGAACCAAAGAGCGCTCAAATGCAATCCAGGAGTTTCGCTGCTGCGGCTGTGCATCTTGTAATGATGCCAGAAAACCAGTTACATTGCTTTTATCAAATTCACCTGTCTCAGGATTACCAAAGAACTGTTTGATTTGGGGGCTAATATTGGCTCCTTGTACCATATCTACCAGTTCGTCGTTGGTTACAGCCAGACCTAAAGCCTCAAATTGGGGCTCGTAGGCTTCTTCCTGCACAAGTGCATTCCAAGCTTGATTTCTAATTCCGTCGAGCTGCTCTTGCAACGGGTTCTGGCCATAATTCAAGGCAAATGTGTAGGAGAGTTCATCAACCTTGTTTTGGAAACGTGTATTGCTGATCGCAGTACCGCCAATCTCGGCAATGTCTTGGTCCTGCTGGCCTCCAAGACCCAACTGATTAAAAAACTCCCCGCCGACAAAAGCGATCATCACCAGAGCAAGCACTACTACCAGTACTTTGCCCATCTTGTTTCTTAATGTTCCTATTAATGCCATGTTGTTCTATTACGATGCTGATGTACGATTAAATACATCTATTTAAGGAGCGCAAAAGTATGAAAAATAATTCGCTAATGTTCACTGGAAAATAGCTCCATGAACTGCGTTGTTTTTTATCCAATAGGTGTTCTTCTACTCCAGAAAAAGGCAATCGCTAAGCCAGATAGGATATGCCAAATGCCCCACCATGCAGCCACTATGGCCATACCTCCAAGTCCATCAAAAAAGGAAAAAATAAGGATGAGGCCTAGACCAGAATTTTGAATGCCGGTTTCAATTGCGATAGATCTGCGATCTGCCCAATCCAGTTTAAAAATATTGGCCACTTGATAGCCGAGAAGCAAAGCAAGGGTATTATGGACTAACACAATGAGCAAAACCAGATGAATAAAGGAGACAAAAAGTTGGAAGTTAGCTTTAAAAGCCAAAAAAACTATCGCTGCAAAAATCACAATTGAGGAGTAATGCAAGATGGGGTGCAGCTTATCTGCAAAAGCGGGATAATACCGCCGAAGCAGCATACCCAGAATAATAGGTATGATTAGCAGCAGTGCAATTGTCTCGAGCATCGAAGGCAAGTCAAGACTTACTTGATTCAGGATCTCAGCGGTAGGAGGATAAAGGCTGGCCCAAAATGCGAGATTAAGTGGCGTCAGGAAAACACATAGTGTGCTGGAAACAGCAGTTAAGCTCACTGATAATGCTGCATTACCACGCGCCATTGCTGACATGAAATTGGAAATATTCCCCCCTGGACAAGCTGCGACCAGCATCATGCCCAACGCAAAACTAGGTCGCGGGGCGATTGCCACTACCAGTAAATAGGTAAATGCAGGAAGCACTATGAACTGGGAAAAAATACCTGCTAGCGCCGAGCGTGGATTTTTAATGACGCGACCAAAATCCGCAGGATTGAGATTAATAGCCACTCCAAACATGATCAAACCCAGACTTAGATTGAGCGCAAACAGACTGCTTTCACTGAAGTTAAGGGTTGCCTGATCAATGTCCATCCAGGTAAGATAAAGACTAATTTCCTACAAAAAAGAAATCATGCAAGGCCATAACAGCATCGCGCGAATAATAAAGCGGGCAGATTTGTGATACTAAAATCAGCAGCAAGTAGGTATCGTAAATGCAAAAAGGCCGCCCAGAGGGCAGCCTTTCTTCAAAACATTAAAGCAACACGTATTCTTAAACTTTCGCCGATTTCACCGTCTTGATGATTCTTGCAGCCACTTTATAAGGATCTGCGTTTGATGCGGGTCTTCTGTCTTCCAGGTAGCCACTCCATCCGTGCGTAGCTGTGTAAACCGGAATACGAATTGAAGCACCACGATCAGAAACTCCGTAAGAAAAATCTGTAATTGCAGCTGTCTCGTGCTTTCCAGTAAGTCGCTGGTCATTGTCAGCTCCGTAAACGGCGATGTGCTCATCTACCACATCTCTAAACGCTTCGCATACCGCTTCTACTTTTTCTTTAGATCCCGCAGTTCGTAGCAAGGTGTTTGAGAAATTGGCATGCATACCTGAGCCATTCCAATCCAAATCTCCTAGCGGCTTAGGATGATAATCAACATACACTCCATATTTTTCAGTAAGTCTTTCAAGCAAGTACCTTCCCACCCAGATCTGATCTCCGGCAGATGCAGCACCTTTGGCAAAGATTTGGAATTCCCACTGTCCGGCAGCCACTTCTCCATTCGTTCCTTCTACATTGAGACCGGCATCAAGGCAGATATCTAAATGCTCATCTTTCAAATCGCGACCGAAAACATTCTGTCCACCTACACCACAGTAGTAAGGACCTTGCGGGCCTGGATATCCTCCTGCTGGAAAACCTAGCGGCTTTCCGGTCTCAGGGTTCATCAAGAAATACTCTTGTTCAAATCCAAACCAAAAATCATCGTCTTCATCGTCTATAGTAGCTCTCCCGTTTGATTCATGTGCGGTACCGTCTGCATTGAGCACCTCAGTCATTACCAGGTATCCATCTCTGATTTCAGGATCAGGGCAAACGAAAACCGGCTTAAGTAGACAATCGGAAGAGTTTCCTTCTGCTTGCTCAGTAGAGCTCCCGTCAAAAGACCACTCAGGGGCATCTTCTAGCTTACCACTAAAATTTTCTATGATTTTTGTCTTGCTTCTCAGCGATTGGGTTGGTTTATACCCGTCCAACCAGATGTACTCTAGTTTATTCTTTGCCATTTTCTTATTTGGTTGTTAAAATTTCAAAAATAAAAATGATCCTCTACAATAGCAGAGGATCAAAAGACGATTTTGTTAAAAATTCCTTAAAAATTAGAAGGAATAAACGGCTGCCAGTACAAAAGATGCTAGCGATCCTTGAGGAGACTCACCAGATTCTGGGACTACAGTATCCTCATTATATAAATCAATTCTGAACTCAGGGATAAAGGTCAAATCACCGACAGAGTAGTTTGCTGAGAGAGTTAAATCAATGACATTTTCAGCTGCTAAGAATGCTGATTCGCTAATTGGTATTGCTGGCAAAGCTCCCACTCCCTCATCAGAGAAGTACTCTCCTCTTAGACCAATAGAGAAATCATCAGAAAATGAATTTTGCAGATAAAGAGCCGCTCCATAAAAATTATCAGAGGCAGTAGTTGCATTGACTCCTAAGTAAAATGTTTCAGATAGATCCCATCCTGCCGTGAGATCTGCTTGGAAGAAGTCATCATCAAATAGGAAATTGAGATACATTCCGCCGTAACCCAACTGTACGCCTCCAAAATACTGACCATCAGGACTAAATTCAGTTGCATCTGTCGCATTCATCAATGCAGTCATTAAAGTGAAGTCTCCAAAAGTGAAATCAGCTTTTATACCAGTATGTGAGAATGGGCCATACGAGAACATATACGAAGTAGAATAATTAAAATTTGCTGATGGAGATATTACCTCGTAACCTAAGAAGGTATTGAAATTTCCAATAGTCAAAGTGGTATTTTCACTCACATTCCAGTACGCATACAATTGGTTAACGATCTGCGCACTTCCACCCGATGAACCGTTTAAAGCAGCATTAAGTGGAGAACCAAAAACGGCATCTTCACCCCTTGGACCGAATACTAGATCCGCAACAAATCCAGCTTTCTCACCACTCTTTGATAATACAATATTTGCCATGCCTAAAGAGAAACCGGGCCGGTTAGCAAAAGAGGTCCCAGTTTGTGGTGCGCCTTCATCTAAGTCACTAGTAGCATTAAGATTTGCTCGAAAATAAGCATCCACCGAACCTGATATTTCCAGCGGTGCCTTTTCATCATCATCCTGAGCAAAAACAATCCCTTGAAGGGTCAATAGCAGTACTGCAAGCAGTGCAGACTTCAATAAAAT
>JBCCLV010000015.1:0-46780 GCA_039026695.1 Bacteroidota bacterium | reverse complement strand
TGCCTGATCCAGGGCTTGCTGAATGGATGCCGTGTCATCCACCTCTCCGTCTGCCTTGGCTCCGAATGACGGACTCTGCCAGTAGGTCATATCCCATGTACTTGTGCATCGCATGCAAATTCTCAATGTCTTTTTGTTTTGCCGCCTGAGACGACCAACTGTAGTAATCACCATAGTCATGGTTGCCCATTACAGAATAGGTTCCTAGTGGTGCTTTTACTTGTTTAAAGATATCAAGGTAATTCTTTGCCTCACTGCTTTGGTTATTCACCAGGTCTCCCGTGAAAAATGCAAGATCGGGCTTTTCTGCTACCAACAGGTCTACTCCTCCCTGTACAGCAGTCTTATTGAAAAAGCTGCCAGTATGGATATCAGAAATCTGTGCGATACGGATCCCGTCAAATGCTTTAGGTAGGGATCTGAAGGCTATGGTTCTTCTTCTGATACGATAATCATGTGCACCTGACACAATGCCAAAAGTCATGGTAGTAATGGGAATTGCCCCTGCAATCAGCGCAGTTTTTGAAATGAACTTGGCTCGGCCGACTGAAAACTTGTCGTCGATGAAAGGAAAAAGATTGATAAGAAAAGTAAAACCTCTCCTCAGATCATCGATAACTACAAAAAGAGATGCAAAGAGCTTAGAGAAAAATAGAATACCAAAAGCAGCAAAAAGGAAGGTGCGCAGCGGCAGGTATTCTTTTGGATCTATGATGATAAAAAGTGTAATCCCAATGATCAACAATGCAGTGATGCTCCAATACAACGCGGTGAAAAAACGCCTCCAAATTGGTGCAGCATCTTCATATGAGTGCTTGATGGCGACAAAAACATAGTAATCAAGTAGAAAGTAGATTACAAAAAAAACCAAGAGAAATATGAGGCGATTCATTGGCATAAAAAAACTCCCCCGAGTGCCGAGAGAGTTTATGATTAACTTAAATCCTAACTATTTATAAATTTTGAAACGGGTTCAATGCTGCTAAAGTTACAAACCACTATGCAGCCCTTCGGCTGTAAGTCATTTCAGCTTCAGCTTCTTTCGCCCCTTTATCTGCGAATAATTTGTACTTTATCCTATAACTGATCGTAAACAAGACAGGTACGATGATCAGCGTAAGGAAGGTGGCCACAATCAACCCAAAAATTACTGTCCAGGCTAAAGGCCCCCAGAATATGACGTTATCTCCTCCGAGGTAAATTTTAGGATCAAAATTGGTGAAAAGGGACGCGAAATCAATGTTAAGTCCAATAGCCAAGGGGATTAAACCTAAGACTGTGGTGATCGCAGTTAAGAGTACCGGCCTCAGTCTTGCTTTCCCTCCTTGCACGGTCAATTTCATCACCTCGTCTTTGGATAAGTATTCACGTTCACCTAAACCTAGTTCCTCTTTTCTACGGTCGATTAAAATCTGCGTGTAGTCCAGGAGAACTACACCATTATTTACCACGATGCCTGCCAAAGAAATGATACCCATCATTGTCATCATGATTACGAATGGCCACCCCGTCATCATTAGACCACCAAATACACCAATAAAGCTTAAAAAGATCGCAATCATGATAATAATTGGTTTCGAAATTCCACCAAATTGAAAGACCAATAATAAAGCGATTAAACCCAAGCCGGTAAAAAACGCCCCCATCAAAAATTCCATTTGTTTTTCTTGCTCTTCGATTTGTCCTGTGTAATCAATCTTCACATCATCTGGCATTTCCGTGAAGCTTTCCATGGCAGACTCTATTTCTCTTACTATTGCCCCTGCATCTGTAAATCCTGGTTTTAGACCAGAATACACCGTCACTACCCTTCTGGTATCCTTGTGCTTGATAGCACTAAACCCTGAGGTATTCTTTTGTCTGGCTACTGCCGAGACAGGTACCTCCTTGATCTTACCATCATTTTGGTCTTTGAAAATAATGTTTTGATTGAAGAGTGCGCTTTTGTTGTAGCGCAGGTCTTCATTGAATCTTACATTGATATCATAATCTTCCCCGTCTTTTTTATAAACCCCGGCTTTTTCACCAAATAGCGATCTGCGTAGCTGCTGTCCTACCTGACCGACAGCAACATTCAACTCACCGGCCTTTTCCCGGTCCACCTCTACATTCATGGTGGGCTTGCCTTTATTTACATCAATTTTGATTTCTTCAATTCCAGCAATGTTTTTGCTATTGATGAAATTTCGCATTCCCTCAGCCGTTTGAATTAGTTCATCATAGTCGTTGCCTTCTAGCTCAATGTTGATTGCATATCCTGCTGGCGGACCAATCAGGTCTTTCTCTACTGAAATAGAAACTCCGGGATAAATCCCAATAAGTGCCTCTTGTACTCTTTCCCTCAATTTTTCTGAGTCTCGTCCTTTACGGTATTTGAACTCAGTCATAGAAGCAGTAATCTTTCCACGATGAGGCATCTCCGCTGATGATCCACCATCCGTCAAAGGATTGCCAGCCCCCTCTCCTACTTGAGAAACTGCAGATTCAACCAGGAGATTTTCATCATTGACAATGTAAACTTCATCTCGGATGATCCCATATACTCGCTTTTCGATCTCTTTGGTGATCATGTTAGTTTTCTCAATCGCAGTACCTTCGGGATATTCAATGTAGACGATGATCTGGTTGGGGACGTTATCAGGGAAGAATTCCACCTTGGTCCTTCCTGTTCCTAACGATCCCCCAAAAGCCATGAACGTTCCGATCAAAATCAAGAAAGTGATGCCGAAATACCAGAATACATTACCACCACGAATTGCATGAGAGATCCTTCGCTCATAGAATCGTTCCAACCTAGTAAGGGCCTTTTGCTGAAAACCTCTTGCCAGACCTTTGATTCCATATCGATATAGCCAGAACATAGCGGCGGTAAATATCATCAAGGAACCCAGCCCACGGGCAGCACCTCCTACAATCAGAATCAAAGTCCCAAATCCACCTAAGATGATCGTGATCCTCCAGAGCGTCTTTTTTGAAAGTACCTTTTCCCCAGTCTCCATTAGCTGTGAAACCAGCATAGAGTTCATGAAGATTGCCACAAAAAGGGAGGAACCTAATACAATGGAAAGCGTGATAGGGAAGTAAATCATAAACTGTCCCATCAACCCTGGCCAAAGGCCTAGGGGAACAAAAGCTGCCACCGTGGTAGCTGTAGAAATCATAATGGGGTAAGCTATCTCTCCAATTCCCTTTTTCGCCGCGGCGATTCTCGATAAGCCTTCTTCCTGCATAAGGCGGTACACATTTTCTACCACCACAATTCCATTATCGACCAGCATTCCCAACCCCATGATTAGTCCGAATAAAATCATGGTATTTAAGGTATATCCCAGTGCATTGATGATCATAAACGACATGAACATGGACATAGGAATCGCGAATCCTACAAACAAGGCATTGCGGAAGCCCAAAAAAAACATCAGAACGGTCACCACTAGTAGAATTCCAAAAATGATATTATTCACCAAGTCGCTCACTTGATTCAAGGTTCGCTCCGAGCCATCATTGGTTATCGAAATAGATAGGTCTGAAGGAAAGTAACTAACCTCTAAATCGGCAACAATCTCTCTGATACTGTTTACCGCTTTGATCATATTCTTTCCGGCCCTTTTTTTCACATCTAGCATGACCACACTGGCACCAAAATCCCTGGCGTAAGTGGTTTTATCCTCAGGACGAAATGTGACTGTAGCAATGTCTTTCAAATACACTGGATCACTGTTTTCAGATTTCACCACAAAGTTTTCCAACTCGCTGGGTTGCGTGATCTCTCCTAAAATCCGGATTGTTCTGCGCTGGCCACTTGCTTTCAGATTTCCCGCAGAGATGGTCTGGTTTCCATTATTTATGGAATTGATGACGTCATTGAAGTTGATTTTTGCCGCCATCATTTTATAGATGTCTACAGCCACTTCAACTTCCTTTTCTTGTGCGCCTCGAATATCTGCTGCCTTGATCTCCGGCAGGTCTTCAATCTCATCCTGGAGATACTCTGCAAACTCCTTCAACTTCTCTACAGGATAGTCACCTGAGATATTGATGTTCATAATGGGCTGCTCTTCAGACAAGTTGAGGTCAAAAACATTGGGCTCTACTTTTGCTCCGTTGAACAACGGCCAATCTTCACCGGCCTTTTTTCCATCCACCTCGTCTTTTACCCGCTGCTTAGCCACTTCCACTGCGATGTTTTCATCAAACTCCACGGTGATGATTGAGTAGTCTTCCTGCGAGGTTGAAAGGATCTCAACTACGTTGGAGATATTTTTTATCTCATCCTCAAGGGGATCCGTGATCAGTCTTTCAATATCTTCCGCAGTGTTTCCTGGAAAGGGTGTACTGATGTAGATTTTGGTCTCCTTGATCTCAGGAAAGTCCTCCCTAGGCATTGCATTGTAAGCAGATAGTCCAATGATCAAAAAGAGTGCAATGATCAAATAAATCACCGAAGGATTTTTGATGGCCCACGATGATGGCTTAAACTCCTTGTCTACTTTACTTTCGTTCTTCGCCATAATATTAGCTTTTTAAGATTTTCACTTTTTGGCCCTCTTTCACGCTGCGAGCTCCCTCTACAATGATGCTTTGGCCAGGCTCGATACCGCTCAACACTTCTACAAAGTCTCCTTGCGTTTTGCCGGTAGTGATAATAGCCTTTTTGGCAGTAGCAACATCATTTTCTGAAACATCATTTACAATGTAGGCATATTGCTCACCTTCCGCATTCTCAGAAATAGTATTTTGTGGTATGAGTAACGCAGCATCATTGCTGTAATCGTTGATGTGGACCTTAGCAGTCAGGTTGGGTTTTACATTGCCAGTTTTATTTTGGACTGGTATCTCAACTGTAAAGGACCTATTGTTTGGATTGATGAAATTCCCCGTTTCTCGCACATAGCTATCTAAAGACTCATTTAAAATTGGAAATACAACCCTAACCTTCTTCCCTTTGGTGATAGAAGTGATGTAAGTCTCGGGTACCGGAACTTCAATGAACATGTTGGATAGGTTGATGATCCTAAACACTTCGGAACCTGGTCCTCCAGGACCTACCACAGTGCCTTGATCTTTGATTACATCATCTATTACACCTGCAAATGGGGCACGAATCGAAAATTTTGCCAGTTGGGTTTCCATCTGCTCCACCGCTGCTTCCTGCGCTTCGTAACTGGTCTTTGCTTGTAAGTACTGAATCTCCGATCCGATCTCTTGATCCCAAAGCTTCTGTTGTCGCTCAAATGTTGTTTTAGCAAGTGCCAGTTGGGTTTTTAGTTGGGCCAACTGACTATCCATGCCACCATCATCAATCGATGCGAGAAGTTGACCCTCCTTAACAGACTGGCCTTCGGTAACGTAGACCTTGATCAAGGTTCCAGACATCTCAGGATAAATGAGCACATTTTGCTTGGTAGTGACATCACCTTGTAGTTCAATAAAATGCACAAAGTCCTGCGATTGCAGCTCCTGCACAGTAATCAAAGGAAAATTGTCTTCATTTCTGCTAGCCACGATAAAAGAATCCAACTTGGCAATTTCATTACTTATTTCCTTTTGCTTAGCAGTCAATTCTTTTTTAATCTGCTGGACTGCCTTCAAATCTCCTTCTGCAATTACAGCATCCGCTGTGGCGTCTTTATTTCCACCACAGCCAAAAGCTACCAGCAAAACAGCCGTAAAGGTCACCTGCTGAATGTTTAATTTGATCTTTTGCATGATTTTGTAGTTGGTTTTTAAGTGTTTTTTTTTGGTTATTCGTCTCTTTCACCAATTGCTCTGGTCAGGTCAATTTTGGCAATTACTGCTTCAAAAAGTGCATTGAAAAAGTTGGTCTGGGCCTCCTTTAGGTCATTGTCTGCATTTACAATTTCTAAACTGGAACCCACACCTTCTTTGTACTTAATTTCAGCAATGTCAAATATGTTTTGCGCCAAATCCATGTTTTCGCGCTGCACTACCAGGTTCTTGTTGGCATTGGCCAGCAGCACACCTTGCTGCTCTACTTCCACCTGAATTTGACTTTCAAACTGCGTAAGGCTGTTCTCTAGCTTTTTGATCTCCACCTTCTGCTGCTGTATTTGATAGTTGCGCTGCAAGCCGGTGAACAGCGACCAATTCAGGCTTAAACCCACAACAGAATATGAGTACCAGGTATCAGGTCCTACACCCATAGTCTCAGAAAAATCATTCTGCGTACGAAATAACCCTCCAAAAGAAGCAGACTGTGTAGTAGCGCCTAAAGTTCCGAAAGCTTGAATGACGGGTAAGCCTCCGGCGTAAATGTTTTTAAGATTGAGTTCTTGCAATTCTTTATTGGATGCCAGAGTCTGGTAGTCACTTCTGTTGGCTAGATCGTACTCCTGCGGAATGTTCTGGATTGAGCCTCCTACAAAGTCTGAGATATCGCCTTCAAGCTGCAATGGTTCTGCCAAGGGATAATTCATCTGGAATTTGAGCAGCGTCATCGACAGCTCTGAAAGTTTCTCGTAATTGCTTTTCTGCGTTGTGGCATTGTTCAGAGAAACCTTCAAGCGGTCTACTTCTATTTTCTCAGCAAAACCACTTTCATACATCGCTTTCGTATCTTCATATAGCTTTTCTACTCTGTTCAAATTTGAAGAGTAGAGTTCCAATCGCTCTTCATTTATGAGAACGTTAAAATAAGCTTTTGCGACAGCCGCTTTCAGTTCGCTTTGGGTATAGTCTTTCTGCTTACTAGCAAGCTTTTTGTATGCTTTGGCTGCTTTAAGGCCCACGATATATGATCCATTGAATATCAGCTGAGTAGCAGAAAGATTAATGTCGCCGTTTGATTGTAGCTGAAAGAAGTTGGTGGCTCCAAAGATATCCCCGTCCTGAATTCCTAGCATTTGTGCTTGCTCTGGAGTTATGGCAAAGGGCTGATCCTCATTGTATTGAGAGAAAAACCTAGGTAGGTCAGGGTTATATTGAACGTTGGCTGAGCCATTGATCTGTGGTAAACCTATTCCCACAGTCTCCTTTACGCTCAGGTCTGCAATTTGCTCATCCAGTGTTGCATTAATGCTGGTAGCCTCATTAGCCACTGCATAATCCATGCACGCTTCAAGGCCAAAAACCTTAGTCTGTGCTACACTAAGGAAACTCACCAACGGCAAGAGCAGAAGCAAGATTGATTTAGGTTGAATAAAGGTCATGTAGTTGATCGGTTGTTAAGTGAAAAATTTTTCCTTGTGTTAAAATTTATTGTTGCATTATTTGTAAATCTCCCCGCACCTTCTCGGTGTAAGCATCATATTGCCTTCTCCCCTTTTCAGTGAGGAGCCCATTTATAAAGTGATCCATTATTTGCATTTGCACCTCCCTAAAATCAAACTTGTCTGCGGGAAATATGGAAGTATTAAAAACCATCTGAACCTGCTCTACCCGCATAATGGATAGCATTTCAGCATCAAGTTCGGCTTTAAAAAGCCCCTCTTTTTTTCCCCGCTCAATATTCGCCTGGATATGCCCTCTGATTACTTCGTGCTTAAATTGCAAATACTCCTGCCATGAACTACTGTGATATTTCTGCATATCAAATAGCACAGAAGGATTCATCTTATGCATGTGATTCCGTAAGCACTGGCTCACTAGAATAAGTTGATGCACAGCATCTTCCGCTTCTTCTTCAATTTTCAAGAACTCAGCCCGCTCACGCTCGAAATGCGCGGCAGCTACCTCCAGAACCAACGCATCCTTATTTTCAAAATACTGGTAAAGCGTTTTTTTTGATGCCGCACATTGTCTTGCCACATCATCCATGGTTATGCTTCTAATTCCGTACTGCAAGAAAAGCGCTTCCGCCCCGGCCAATATTTTTAGCTTCGCTTCCAATAACTGTTTTTCTTATTTACACTCATCAAAGTATCTCAGTAGTGGTAATTTTTGTATTTCGGCAAATATAATTTCATTAGGTACTAAGGAAACTTTTATGCGTTTTAAAGTTTCCATAGTGCAAAGCAACGATAAGTAATGGATTTGGTTGGACAAAAGCTGTAAAAAATTCGTGAAACCCTAATTTTTTCTTCTTAACCCATCAAAATGACGAGTGTATCGCGAAAAAATGGACAACTGGTATATGAAGTTTTTGGCACAGGAAACCAAATTTTATTGGCTTTCCATGGTTTTGGACAAGACAGAAAAATTTTTGGCCCCTGGGCGCGGATTTTAAGAGAAGATTTCAAAATTTATGCTTTTGATCTTTTCTACCACGGAGAAAGCACCAGAAGACAGGATTACCTTTCAAAAGAGGAGTGGAAGCACTGGCTGGAAGATTTTCTTCAAAAAGAAGGAATAGATCATTTTTCAGTCTTGGGCTACAGTTTGGGAGGAAGGTTTGCAATTGCAGCTGCGATGAGTTTTCCAGATCGTGTGGAAGCACTGTATCTCATAGGCCCAGACGGAATCTTTTTGACCCCTTGGTTTCGTTTGGCAACCACGCCAGGTCTGCGATGGGTCTTCAAGCTTTTCATGTATCATCCAAACGTTATGGCTAGGCTTCTTAATTTCAATAGCAGGTTTGAGGTGATTAATCCTTACGTCATTGATTTTATCAAAAAGGAAATGGGAGATACTGCAAGTAGAAAACGCATTTATCGCGCATGGAACTACTTCAAAACTCTAGGCTACAAAAAGGATGCACTCGTTGAGTGCCTTAAGCATTCTACATTTTCAAAACTGCTTATTGTGGGAGAAAAAGATCAGATTATAAAACCATCAGGAATCCTACCTCTCATCAAAGAAATAGCAGGTTTTGAAGTAGTCACTCTTCCTTTGAAGCACCACCAGCTAGCCAGACCACAAGTTGCCAAAGCCATTCTTGATCTAGCGAATCGCTCTCAAGATCGGCCTCAGTAAACTACTTTTACACCCTAGTAACCAAACGCCTAAATGATCCAATTTTTCCAGCAATCAGAAATTGCGATAATCGCTGTTGGCACACCATCTCCCCTTTCCGATGAGCAAGTAAAAAAACTTGTTTGGCTTTTTTCTGGAGCCACCCCCATCTCAGAGGATCAAGTGACCGGAGATTTTATCGGTCCCAGAAAGGAGATGATCTCGCCCTGGAGCACAAATGCGACGGACATTGCTCACAATGCAGGAATCAGCTCTGTGTTTAGGATTGAGAGCTACATAACTAAGGAGAGTACCGGAGCTTTGGATCCCATGTTGCAACAGGTATACTCAGGACTAGATCAATCTTTGTTTACCTTGGATAGAACGCCTGCTCCTATTGAAGAAGTTGAAGACATTGCCTCGTACAATCTTGAACAAGGACTAGCATTAAGCGACGAAGAAATCGAATACCTTCAAAATGTGGCGGAAGAGATTGGCCGTCCGTTAACAGATTCTGAAGTTTTTGGCTTCTCACAAATCAACTCAGAACACTGCCGACACAAAATTTTTAATGGGACATTCATCATTGATGGGGTTGAAGAGGAACGTTCTCTTTTCCAATGGATCAAAAAGACTTCTAAAGAAAGCCCAAACTACCTGGTATCCGCTTACAGTGACAATGTTGCTTTTATCCAAGGGCCAACTGTAGAGCAATTTGCACCAGAGAGGCAGGACATACCCGACTGGTTTGAAACCAAAGCATTTGAGTCCGTAATATCCTTAAAAGCAGAAACTCATAACTTCCCCACCACAGTAGAGCCGTTTAATGGCGCAGCAACCGGATCAGGGGGCGAAATCCGAGATCGCATGGCCGGCGGACAGGGTAGCATTTCTTTGGCGGGAACAGCGGTGTATATGACTTCATATGCGAGAGTAGAAGAGGGTCGATCATGGGAAAAAGCAGCTCGTAAGTGGCTCTATCAATCTCCACAGGAAATTTTGACCAAGGCCTCAAATGGAGCCAGTGATTACGGAAACAAATTTGGGCAGCCACTGATCGCAGGGAGTGTGCTCACCTTCGAGTACGAAGAAGGCGGAAAAAAGTATGGCTTTGATAAGGTAGTCATGCTGGCCGGAGGAATAGGATTTGGTAAGAAGAAGGATGCCAAAAAACAGCCAGTGTCGTCTGGGGAGAAAATTGTGGTGATGGGCGGTGATAATTACCGTATTGGTATGGGTGGCGGAGCAGTATCATCAGTGGATACGGGTGCTTTTGATCAAAAATTGGAGTTGAATGCCGTACAGCGATCCAATCCTGAAATGCAGAAGCGTGTTGCGAACGCAATTCGATCCATGGTAGAACTGGACGAAAATACGATCACCTCGATACACGATCACGGAGCAGGTGGCCACCTAAACTGTCTTTCTGAACTTGTGGAGGATACTGGCGGCAAAATTCACTTAAGAAAATTGCCAATAGGTGATGAAACACTGTCGGCAAAAGAAATCCTGGGTAACGAGTCTCAGGAACGAATGGGCTTGGTAATAAAAGAATCAGCACTTGATTACCTTAAAAAGGTTTCATTGCGAGAACGAGCGCCATTTTACGAAGTTGGTGAAGCGGGAGACCAGCATGAGTTGGTTTTTGAGGATTCAGACTCAACCGCCCCTTTTAATTTGAAACTAAATCACCTTTTTGGCTCTAGTCCAAAAACGATCCTGGAGGACAAAAGAGAAAGAACTGTATTTCAAGGACTAGAAAAAGAGCTAGATCCAGCCAACGTACTCTCCTATATAGAGGAAGTACTTCAGTTGGAAGCAGTAGCATGTAAGGACTGGCTTACCAATAAGGTGGACCGATGTGTGACTGGAAAAGTCGCGACACAGCAGACCTGTGGTGAGCTGCAACTACCACTCAATAATGTGGGAGTTATGGCCCTCGACTTCAAGTCCGAATCCGGTATCGCTACCAGCATAGGTCATGCCCCTATTCCGGCGCTTATCAGCCCGGAGGCGGGTTCCAGGCTTTCGATTACTGAAGCACTGACAAATTTGGTTTGGGCACCGCTCACCCATGGACTCAAGGGCGTCTCCCTGAGTGCCAATTGGATGTGGCCTGCCAAAAACGAAGGAGAAAATGCCAGACTATACGATGCGGTAAAAGCTACCAGTGATTTTGCGTGCGCACTGGGTATTAACATTCCTACAGGAAAGGACTCCATGTCGATGACCCAGAAGTATCCTGATGGAGAAAAGGTCTATGCGCCAGGTACTGTCATTATCAGTGCCGTAGGCGAAGTATCAAACATCAAAAAGACAGTAAGTCCGGTCATCAACAATGATGCAGCAAAATCTACCATTTTATATGTGGACTTTTCCGGTGGTGATTTTTCACTCGGTGGTTCTTCGCTAGCGCAAACATTAGGTCTTTTGGGTGACAAATCCCCAGATGCAAAGCCAGAAGTTGTGCTCAAATCCTTCGAGGCTGTCCAAAAGCTGATCAATGATGGGATGATATTGTCTGGCCATGATGTGTCTGCTGGCGGTTTACTCACAGCATTGCTTGAAATGTGCTTTGCAAATACAAATGGTGGGTTAGAAATAGATCTTTCTGACTTTAAAGAAGATTTACTGAATGTACTGTTTTCGGAAAAGCCCGCACTTCTCATCCAGGTAGAACCACTGGCCCTAGCCAAGCTCGATGATTTAAGCATAGAGTATTATAAGATTGGAAAGTTGTCTAAGCTTCGGACGGTTGCAGTAAAGAAGGGCTCGCAGCAGCTTTCTTTTGAGATTGATCGGCTTAGAGATCAATGGATGAAGACCTCCTACTTGATGGATCTAAAACAAACAGAAAAATCAACTTCAGAGGCAAGGCGTGCAAACCGCTTTAAGCAACCACTCTCCTATCGTTTCCCAAAAAGATATGATGGAAATGCGACCACTTATGCACTTGACTTTGAACGTGGCGAGAAGTCTGGAGTAAAAGCAGCTATCATACGAGAGCAAGGCGTAAATAGCGATAGGGAAATGGCTTATGCGCTCTGGTTGGCAGGCTTTGATGTAAAAGATGTACACATGACTGATCTAATCAATGGCCGGGAAGACCTAAGCGAAATCCAGATGATTGTCTTTGTAGGCGGATTTTCAAACTCCGATGTGCTAGGATCTGCAAAAGGTTGGGCTGGCTCTTTTCTTTTCAATGAAAAAGCAAAAAACGCCTTGGACACCTTTTATCAACGTGAAGATACTTTGAGTTTAGGTGTTTGTAATGGATGCCAACTTATGATGGAACTTGGATTGATTTATCCAGAGTTGGGCGACCAGCATCCGAAGATGCGTCACAATATTTCGGGAAAGTTTGAATGTGGCTTCATTAATGTAGAAATACAAGAGACAAACAGCGTGCTGCTGAAGTCGATGGTTGATTCAAGGCTTGGAATCTGGCTGGCGCACGGTGAAGGAAGATTCACTTTGGATGAGGAAACTGAATGGAAAGTGCCTATTAAGTATAGCTACAGCGAATTTCCCGGAAATGCCAACGGTAGTGACTTGGATGCAGCTGCCCTTTGCTCAAAAGACGGGAGACATTTGGCCATGATGCCGCACCTTGAGCGCTCTCTCTTTAGCTGGAACTGGCCCTACAAAAAGGGCATAGAAAACTCGGAGGTTTCCCCTTGGATTGAACCATTTGTCAATGCTTTTGAATGGCTCAAAAGCCGATAATGAATCCATTTCAAAAAACTAAAATTTCACACATTCCATTTTTGCCTTCAGCCTTTCATCTGTGTTATTAATGGGCTATTTTTGCACTCCGTTTCAAAAGAACGGCATTTTATTTTGACAATGGCCTATGGTGTAACTGGCAACACGTCTGATTTTGGTTCAGAAGAGTCTAGGTTCGAGCCCTAGTAGGCCAACAAATGATTTGCTTGTCCAATAAAGCCCATTAAAAAAGCACAGACAAGAAAAATACAAGTTTGATCCCGCCTAGCCCGCGGGATTCTTTGTTATCATGAATACCATCAAATTATTCTCCGGGTCCTCAACGCAAAAATTGGCAAAGTCAATTGCGCAGTGTTACGGCTTGCCTCTTGGTAAAGTAGAGATGGAGACCTTCAGTGATGGTGAGATGGGTGTGTATTTTACAGAGTCCGTCAGGGGTTGCGAAATATTCCTTATACAGTCTACTACTCCACCAGCAGATAACATATGGGAACTATTGCTAATGATAGACGCCGCGCGCAGAGCCAGTGCCAAACATGTGACCGTGGTAGTCCCCTACTTTGGCTATGCCCGACAAGACCGTAAAGACAAGCCGCGTGTTTCCATTGCTGCTAAGCTTGCCGCGAATGTACTCACCTCCGCAGGGGCGGATCGCATCATGACCTGCGATCTACATGCAGGGCAAATACAAGGTTTCTTTGACATTCCGCTCGATCACCTGGATGCCTCTGCCATCTTCGTCCCGTACATCAGAAATTTGGGATTATCAGATCTGATCATTGCCTCTCCCGACGTGGGAGGTACCAAAAGAGCCAGGGCCTACGCCAAGTATTTTGAAGCAGACATGGTAGTCTGCGATAAGCACAGAAAAAGAGCCAATGAAATCGCTTCCATGCAAGTAATTGGAGATGTAGAGGGAAAAGATGTGGTCCTGGTCGATGACCTTGTGGATACTGCACGGACGATCAGCAAAGCAGGTACGATCATCAAAGAGCATGGAGCAAAGAGTGTGAGGGCTGTAACAACCCATGGCGTATTGTCCGGAGATGCGCACAAAAATATTGAGGAGTCTGCTTTAGAGGAATTACTCATCACCGATACGATTCCCCAAAAACGTGGATCGCAGAAAGTGAAGGTTCTGTCCGTGGCAGAACTTTTTGCGCAAGGCATTAAGCGTGTGCACAGCAATGAATCGATTAGTGCACTATTTATTAAATGACATTTTTATTTTTCAATTAACTATTTATTTACAATTATGAAAACTGTTGAGATTATAGGGTATCAAAGAGCAAATCTCGGCAAGACTGAAGCGAAGCGGCTCAGAGAAGAAGGAATGGTTCCTTGCGTCGTATACGGCGGTGAGAAACAAATCCACTTCTACGCTCCCATGATCTTGTTCCGTGATGTTGTGTATACCAACGAAGCACATTTCGTGTCTTTGATCATTGAGGGAGAGCCTGAACCTTTTGAGGCTATACTTCAGGATGTGCAATTTCACCCGGTAAGTGAGGTAATTCTGCACGCAGATTTTCTACAGCTCTTTAGAGGAACGCCGATTAAAATGGACATTCCAGTTAAGCCTGTAGGTAATGCACCTGGTATACAGCAAGGGGGCAAATTGATTCGTAAAATCAAATATTTACAGGTAAAAGCGCTTCCTAAAAATATGCCTGAAGTGATTGAAGTAGACGTTTCAGAACTTTCAATCGGTAAGTCGATCAAGGTAGGTGAGCTAAAACAAGGTGACTATGAAATTCTAAATAGCCCTTTAGTGACGCTAGCCGGCATTGAGGTGCCTAGAGCACTTCGAGGAAAGAGTGTAGATGAAGAAGGCGAAGGTGAGGAAGCAGCAGAAGGCGAAGAAGCCACTGCATAGTAAATCCCGATCTGCAAAGTCATTAACCAACTTAAGTCCCGGCCCTAGCGTCGGGATTTTTTATTATGAAATACCTTATTGCAGGACTTGGAAATATTGGTGCCGAGTACGAACTCACCAGGCATAATATCGGCTTTCTTGTCTTAGATCGCCTGGCAGATAGCCACAAAGTAGCATTCTCTCAGAATAAGTTGGCGTACACAGCAGAAATTAAATACAAAGGACGTACGCTCATACTAGCAAAGCCCACCACATATATGAACCTTAGTGGAAAGGCTGTAAATCACTATCTGCAATCTGGTAAAATACCAAATGAAAGGCTTCTGGTTATCACCGACGATCTGGCACTCCCGTACGGAAAACTTAGGCTAAAGCCCAAGGGATCGGCGGGTGGACATAACGGATTGAAAAACATTGAGCAACTGATTGGAGGGCAGGCTTATCCAAGATTGAGGTTTGGTGTTGGTAGTGAATTTCACAGAGGCCAACAAGTAGATTATGTGCTGAGTCCCTTCAATAAGGAAGAAATGGGACAACTTGTGGAAAACATGGACAAAGCAATTGAGGCCATTTTAGCTTTCTGTACTATTGGAATAGAAAGAGCAATGAATGCCTATAACTAAGATTGTCTAGGCTGATTCTTTTTATTTCGAGATAAAGTAAAGGCTGCGACAAAACCTACAATCGCGCCCATGAGATGAGATTCCCAACTTACGCGCTCATTGTACGGTAAAATTCCGTATATCATGCCACCATAACCCAAAACGATCACCAAGCTGATCAGGACTGATTTAAAATTGCGTTTGAAAAGGCCGAAGAATATCAGGAAGGCTGCAAGTCCGTAAATCAGGCCAGACGCACCAATATGCAAATAGGGACGTCCGAAAGCCCAAACCAGTACATTAGTAAAGAAGTACGAATAGAAAAATACACGGGAGGCGATTGTGGGATAAAAGAAGTACACCGTGACACCAAGAATCAGTAGCGGTAGTGTATTTGACATCAAATGCTGAAAACTGCCGTGCAATAGCGGAGCAGCAAAAACTCCCACTAAACCTGATAATTGTCTAGGATAAATCCCAAACCGACCAAAATCAAAACCGGTATAGATCTGTGCAGCAAAAACTAACCACATAAAAAAACACAGTCTTAGTGGAGGGACAATTCCGGTTTTGTTCATTGAGTGTAAAAATAAAAACCCTGATCCGCCGGTCGGCGGATCAGGGTTTCTGCGCTGAATAATCTCAAAATTTTAAGAGGGATCTTTGATCATCCTCAATTCCATCAGCTTGGCTTCTTCGTAGCTTACGGATAGGTATCCCAATACACCTCCTGAGGCTTCTGCAATGCGCTTCGCCAGGTCTTTGAGACTGGCATGTAACTTTATACCGAAGTTCTTGTCGATCTTGGGAAGGATAAAATTCAATTTTCGCAACTCTATCGAAACCTTTTGATTTCTCTCCTCCGCACTAGTGGGAAGTTCATCGATCAGTTTAGAAAATCGTTCCTCAAACCGCTCTCCTACAGCCTTGAAATACTCAGCAAGCTGCTCTCTGGCCCTGCTTTGCTTATTTCTAGCGATATCAATGGCTTGTTTTCGCTCTGCGTTATCAATAGTGCCGTCCGCCCCGGCAATCAAAATTGAAACCAGAACAGGTGCATCTAAAAGCACTTCTATTTCGTCTTCCCTCAGTGGTTCAAATTCAGCAATCATACCCGCTTGATTATTTTTTCGGGCGAAAATACAAAATTATCGTCGGTGTAAACTGTGCTTTTAATTTTTAGAAGCAAATTTGAACGAGCGAGCTTTTTTGAATAGTCCCTATTACATGCTAAACATAGACTACACTTACCTAGATATCCTTGCCGACGGTGATGAAGACTTTATTAAAGAGTATCTAGAAACCTTCAAGATCAACTACACAACACTCACTGCGAAAATGTTGGATGACTTAGCGGCCAGTGATTTTGCAACACTGAGCAAGACCGCTCATCAATTGAAACCTACCGCGAAAATGATCCAGCTACCCTGCGGCGAGGAACTTGAGTTTTTGCAACACAATCCTAAAGAAGCTACTAAGGACAAGATTGAAGAAATTCGGACCGAATGTGAAGAAGCACTTGAGCTACTTACAAAATGGGCGCACGGTAATCAATAAAACAAAATTCATTAACTCATGCACTGCGTGCTTGAGGATATATAGACGTTTGCCAGCCTTAGAGGAATTTAGGCCGTCGGTCTAGAATATAAAGATCCACTACAGCAGCTGTACGTGCCAGCACTTCTCTCACAGCCAAAGATGTACCAATGGAACCACCGTCATCAGCAGCCACTGCTACTGCATCTATATCAAAGAAATCAGCTATAAAAAGGGAACGGTAGCAATGGAATTGCTGTGTCACGATCACAAGGTTTTCCTGCCCAAAAACTTCTTTTGCTCGCACTACGGAATCAAGGGTGCGAAAACCGGCATAATCGAGCGTAATTACACTATCGGGAATGGATAAGTCTCCTAGTGCATTTAACATATCTTTCGGCTCATTGTAAAACTTGGTACGGTTGTCCCCGCTTACCAATATGTGATTGATTTCACCGCTGCGAAAAAGTGAAGCAGCGGTATTCATACGTTGCTGAAAGAACCGGTTTTCGCCACCAGAGCGCGTGTTTTTACTAGTACCAAGTACTAATGCAACATCATTTTCTACTGATACTGAGGTAGCATAAATCCTGTCTTGCGTAGTGCGCACTACCCAGATGTTGGTCAAAAAGATAAAGGACAGTAGAGATAACACTGACCAAACGAGGAAACGAAAAATCTTCTTCACTAACAATTAGGATGGCGATATTTTGATGGACCCTACAATTTCCGTTTTCGTTTACGAAGGGTAGCAAATTCAGTTCCTTTTTCTCTTTCTTTTAAGATTTCCCATTTTCCCCAAAGAGTCCAAGTTGATTTCTTTCCTCGTTTTCTACTTCAGATTTTATTTCATCTTTTATCGCATCGAGATCTATCGCTGATGGGATGTTTTCACTCTTCACGGACTCAACAGAGATCACCTGCTGTACTGGTAACTTATTACCTACTGCTTTCCAACCTTTAATGTCAATGAGCGTCATCAGGTCAAGCTTTTTACTTTCGTGTTTTCTCCCTTCTTTGTATTTCACAAGTACATCGGTTTCAATGCCTTTTGAGACAAAGATCAATTTGGAGCTTCTTGCCTCAGATACGATGGAGAATCGCTTGTTAGGCTTGCTGGTCTCAATGATAAATCGTTTAACAAAGTAGTTTTTTGAATCACCCTCGTAGTGAATCACATTGAAAGAAGCATCTTCATCGAGCTTATAAATTCCCACGACCTGATTGAAATCGTAGTGGTTGGTCAATTCAAAACTGGTAACCTCGTAACTGCCTTCTTTGTAAAATACAATTACACTGTCTTCTGAACGGAAATTTCCCAGCAGCTGTCCTCTCGCTTCGCGATTGAGCCTGCCAATCGTCTCATCATACCAGATATCCAGTCCTCCTAAGGTAGACCTTCCCTCCTCTTTCAATACAATTTTGCGCACTGGATGCTTTGTGAGGATATTTCCTCCTGCCCCTCGTCCTTTTACTTCAATTTCTGCAAAATCAAAGTCAAATACCTTTTTACGCGCCTTGCTTGCTTGAGTGAGTGATACGCTCACAATCTCAGCCTCACCATTAGCATTTGCCGTAAAGTAATGCACCTTCCCTTTTCCTCCTTTGGTTAAATCATAGGGGCGGTCTCGCGTTACTGATAATACCTGAAATCTTTTGACGTAGCTATTTCCGGACTTTGCATCTACATACGCCATATTGTAGATCATTCGCTCATCATTCTTTTTGAAAACCCCTGCATAAAGAATGTCTTTACCTACGAATACTTTATCCTGGATCCGTGTAACCACACATTTGCCCTCTTTAGTAAAAGCGATCACATCGTCAATATCCGAGCAGTCCGAGATGAATTCATCCTTTTTCAGTCCAAAACCGACAAAGCCATCGGCACGATTCACGTACAACTTGGCATTATTTGCAGCCACTACTGTGGTATTGATGGTATCAAAATGGCTGATCTCAGTTTTGCGTTCTCTTCCTTTTCCGTACTTGTTTAGGAGGTTTTGGTAGTAAGCGATGGCATATTCGGTGAGGTTTGCCAGGTTATGATCTACCTCCGCTATTTTCTCTTGTAACTCCGTGATTTGCGCTTCTACTTTACTTGTATCAAAACGGGTGATACTGCTTAGAGGCTTATCGATCAATCGCTTGAAGTCTTCATTTGTAATTTCACGGTAGAAAAGACTAAAAAAAGGTGTAAACAGCTCATTTAAAACCACATAGCATTTCTGTAGATCTCCCGAACTTTCGTATTCGGGATTTTTGTACATCCCTTCATTGATGAATATTTTAAGCAGGTCACTAAAGAAGATCTTTTCTTTTAATTCTGCTTTTTCAATTTCCAGCTCGCGCTTGAGTAACGCTACCGTTTGGTCAACCGACTGTTTCAGGATATCGGTGATACCCATGAAATTGGGTTTTTCCTCCACAATTACGCAAGCGTTTGGAGAAATAGATACTTCGCAATCTGTGAAGGCATAGAGTGCGTCCATCGTAATATCCGGTGAGGTACCTGGTGCCAGGTTTACCTCGATTTCTATCTCGGCTGCAGTGTTGTCCACTACCTTCTTTACCTTAATCTTCCCCTTATCATTGGCTTTCACAATGGAATCCATGATGGAAGAAGTGGTAGTTCCATACGGAATGTCCTTGATCAATAAGGTCGATTTATCTTTCTCTTCTATCCGAGCGCGTACCCTGACTTTTCCTCCTCTTTTGCCGTCTTGATAGTCTGCTACGTCGATTTTACCTCCGGTAAGAAAATCAGGGTACAGCTTCACTTTTTTCCCTTTGAGAATGTTAATGCATCCCTCCAATATTTCACAGAAATTGTGTGGAAGCATTTTCGTAGATAAACCTACCGCTATACCGTCTACTCCCTGCGCAAGCAATAGTGGAAACTTTACCGGGAAGGTTACCGGCTCTTTTTTCCTTCCATCGTAAGACAATTGCCATTCGGTAGTCTGCGGATTGTATATCACCTCCAAGGCAAATTTTGAAAGACGTGCCTCTATGTACCTGGGAGCGGCCGCCGCATCACCTGTGCGTACATCACCCCAATTTCCCTGGGCATCTATCAAAAGATCCTTTTGTCCAAGGTTAACGATGGCGTCCCCAATAGAAGCATCACCATGTGGGTGAAATTGCATGGTACTCCCAATAATGTTGGCAACTTTATTGTACCTACCATCATCCATTTCTTTCATTGCGTGGAGGATCCGACGCTGGACCGGTTTAAACCCGTCATTAATTGCAGGTACCGCACGCTCTAGAATCACGTAAGATGCGTAATCCAAAAACCAGTTTTCGTACATTCCCGATAGTGGAATGATTTCTTGTAACTCCTCTTCTTGTTCGTGTTCTTCAGCCATTGATAAAATTCTGTTTGCTGAGCAGATAATATGCTACAGCGATTAAAACCGAAATAAAATTTCCAGTGAGGAAATAGTCGTTTGATATTTTGTCGTCATCTTTAAGTCGGGTGGCAATTTTCAATGCTCCAAAAAAGGCAAGCCCGGCACTAAGCTCTACCATTAACATAACATAGACAAAGCCCCGCTCCAGCGCACCTCTTAGAACACTGCCTAATGTAAGCTCACGCCCAAAGACTTTTGTGAGCAACCAAAATACAATCAGCGCAGCGAGCTCTCCTACAATAAAGATGGTATAAGGCACTAATGGATGCGTCATTGTACCAGATGTTGTAATAGTTCTTTGCAAAGCAGGTATTCATCTATCGCAAGGCTCTTTCTTCTGCGCCAAAGTGTAGAGTCATCTTTCTGCTCAATTTTGGCCATCGCTTTATAACTATGTCCTGCTAAAAATCCCGCGACCGTGCTGCGGTCTTTCGGATGCCAGCTATTGATAAAGTGCTCGATTACCTTCATCATTTTATCCAGCTCATCTCCTTGCGCTACGCTGATCCTAAAACGAGAAGACTGTTTCTTCATTTGTATGAGTTGCTTGCGCGCATCAGTAAGACCCGTTCCAAGCATTTCGTAAGCTCTTTCCCTATTCACGGGCGTGTTGATTTCACCTTCATGCAGAATGTAGCGCAACTTGAAATCCAGGCTTTTACTAATGATGTACTCTTCTAAAGCAATGATGATCTCCAAGCCGTGCGACTTGTTTTCGATCACTCCTTGAAACTCGTCACCTAGAGTGATGGTCAAAGGTGATTTTATGTAGGGTCGATATCCTATGTTTACCCAGTGTACCGCCGCGCGAAAATCCTGTGCCAATCGAGGCGGGTCTTGAGCGGAGCTCTTTACAACGTCGGCCATAAGGATGATCTGCTTCATTGTAGATAAACTGCAAAATTGATATTATTGCGTTTTTTTTACAAAATCAAATTTATTGTATTTTTATTACAATTAATTGAAACTTTGTAACTCATTTGCTGAATAGGTTTCCTCCTTGAATTCATGGTGTGCACGCCGTACCCACGATCTAATTCTATCCAGCTCTTTATCTACCTTTCTAAAATTAAGCGGATACCAGATGGACGGTTTACAGACCACCTCCTTCGCAAACTGATCATGGTGATACAGGCGGAATTTATACAGGCCGTCTAAACTTATAATCTCTACATCTTTCACTTGATGGAAGGAATCTGGATTTCATAATCACCTTCTTTCACGTAAAGATTTTTACTATCGTAGGAGACTTCTTTCAATTTCCTGAGGGATTTACCGATAGAAGGGTACCAATAAAAAACCATCGTAGCTACATAAGCCAGAGCCACGATGACACCATAAATACTGCCTTGCGCCAAGTGAACAAGCACATACGCCAGAAACAGCTGGGAAATGCTTACGATCACAAATAACTTGTAACGACGAACTGACTTAATCGAGAGAGATTTTGATCGCTCCACTAGGCAGCTTCTCCTTCCACCAAATCTTTCTCTACTCGTAGCTTTTCGATGATAAACTTCTGGCGATCGGGTGTATTCTTACCCATATAGAAAGAAAGGAGGTCAGCAATTTTTGTTTCCTTCTGGAGTATGACCGGCTCTAGCCGAATATTCTCGCCAATAAAATCCGCAAACTCCTTTGGAGAAATTTCACCGAGTCCTTTGAACCTCGTGATTTCAGGCCTGTTTCCAAGCTTCTGTACCGCTTGTTGCTTTTCCTCCTCTGAATAGCAATAAATGGTCTCTTTCTTATTTCGGACCCTAAAAAGCGGTGTCTCTAAAATAAATACGTGATTACCTCGCACCAGTTCAGGAAAAAACTGAAGGAAGTAGGTCAATAAAAGAAGCCTAATGTGCATTCCGTCCACATCCGCATCTGTAGCAATTACGATTTTTCTGTATCGTAAACCATCCAGCCCATCTTCAATATTCAATGCATGCTGCAGCAGATTGAATTCCTCATTTTCGTAAACTACTTTTTTGGTATGACCAAAGCAATTAAACGGCTTACCCCGTAACGAAAAGACAGCCTGAGTCTGTACATCGCGTGATTTGGTGATGGACCCACTGGCAGAATCTCCCTCCGTAATAAACACCATCGTCTCATCCTTGACTTCCTCGTTGCCCTTTTTGTCGTTAAAGTGGATGCGGCAGTCACGAAGCTTTTTATTGTGCAGGTTTGCTTTTTTAGCTCTTTCATTAGCCAGCTTCTTGATCCCTGCGATTTCCTTCCGCTCCCTTTCTGACTGCTGAATTCTTTTAAGTAAAGCGTCTGCAACTGCACTGTGCCTATGCAGGTAGTTATCTAGCTCTGTTTTGATGAACTCATTGACGAAAGTACGCATCGTGGGGCCTTCAGGACCTACATTCTGCGAGCCAAGCTTCGTTTTGGTCTGGCTCTCGAAAACAGGCTCTTGAACCCGCACAGCGATGGCTCCCACCACCGCAGACCTTACATCAGCGGCATCAAAATTCTTATTGTAAAATTCCCTAACAGTTTTCACTAAAGCCTCTCTAAACGCGGCTAGATGTGTGCCGCCCTGAGTAGTATATTGACCATTGACAAATGAATAATACTCCTCTCCATATTGATTGGCATGCGTTAATGCCACCTCTATGTCCTGACCTTTTAGGTGTATGATCGGGTACCTTAGGTTTTCTTCATCGGTCTTTCGGCTCAGCAGGTCCTTGAGCCCATTCTCCGAATGAAACTTCTTACCATTTAAAATGATCGTAAGCCCGGCATTAAGATAGGCATAGTTCCACATCAAATTTTCCAGGTACTCTGGTATGAAATGGAAGTTCTTAAACACAGTACCATCAGGTTCAAATACAATCCTGGTTCCGTTGCGTTGTTCAGAAGCAACTACTTTCTGGTCAGTGTGGATTTCACCTTGCTCAAACTCCGCAAGCTTGGTTTCTCCATCCCTGAAGCTTTGCACTTTAAAGTAATTGGATAGCGCATTTACCGCTTTTGTACCCACTCCATTCAGGCCCACGGATTTCTGAAAAGCCCCTGAATCGTACTTCCCGCCTGTATTGATTTTACTTACACAGTCTACCACTTTTCCCAGAGGTATGCCCCTCCCATAGTCCCGTACCGTCACACGATGATCGGTCACCTTTACCTCAATCGTACGACCGTACCCCATCATATGCTCGTCTATGCTATTATCTATTACCTCCTTTACCAAAACATAGATGCCATCGTCTGGAGAGCTCCCGTCACCCAACTTGCCGATGTACATTCCAGGTCTAAGGCGTATATGCTCTTTCCAATCAAGAGACTTAATACTATCCTCGGTATAAACTGCTTCAGCCATTCGAAAGGTCTTTTGTCAAATCAGAGGTAAACGTTTGCATAACTTTTAACGTCTGCCAAAATAATGATAAAAGTACAATTTAGACACGTAATAACCCCTCACAAATGCGAAGTATTACTTTGAATAGTCACATTTAAACTACTGCTAATGAGACCGTTTAAAGTATCTTTTAAATGCTAAAATTATTAGTCCTACTAACCAAACAATCAGTAAAAGGGGAGCAATTAGATTCAGATAAGCGTAACTGTCTGGAGAAATGCTTGACGCATTATTTAGTACTCCAAGGAAACCAAAAAGAGAAGCTAAATAAAAATTGACAATGAAAACCAGCAACCCTACCCAGGCTCGGTCAGACTCTTTCCACTGACCAACCCCAAATTTTAAAAGTAGCTGCAGCAGAATATTGACTATAATAAAAAGGCCCAATAACTGATAAAACAGGGTTTGTTTATTGACGTTGCTAAAGCCATCTATATTTAGGTTCACCTCAACAGGAAGGAAGGCATATACCAATAGCAGGATAGCTGCAAACAAGAGTAGTGAAAGTAGATTTAAGACCTTGACTGCTTTAATCATTTTGTAAATTTATTTTAGCTGTGTTTTTTAAACCTCAAATTCTGAAAACAAAAGTCTTACTTGACTAGATCAGTACTTTTTCTCAAGGTGTTTGTTCCATTTTGTTTAAAGTTGATTTAAGAACTACTCTCATGCACTTTGACCAAACCATTATAGCCATCGCAACACCCCCTGGACAAGGAGCGCTGGGAATCATCAGGGTTTCTGGTTATCAAGCTATTGAAATGGTAAACACCATTTTCTATGGAAAAGATCTGAGCCTGGTCCCTTCTCATACCATTCATCTCGGTACAGTACGAGCAAAGAATGGGGAAGTGATTGATGAGGTTTTGGTCTCAGTCTTCAAGGGTCCTAGATCTTACACCAAGGAGGACGTGATCGAAATCTCCAGTCACGGATCGCAATATATTTTGCAGAAAATACTCACCCTATTATTAGCTGAAGGCGCACAGCTCGCCAGGCCTGGAGAGTTTACTCAGCGTGCTTTTTTAAATGGTAGATTTGATTTGGCACAGGCAGAAGCTGTGGCTGACCTGATCGCTTCCGAGAATGCAGCAATGCAGCAGACCGCCATAAAGCAAATGCGTGGAGGGTTTAGTAACGAAATCAAAAAACTGCGAGAGGAATTGATCCACTTTGCATCTATGATTGAGCTGGAACTGGATTTTGCTGAAGAGGATGTAGAGTTCGCAGATAGGAAAGGTCTGATTGAGCTGATTGATAAAATACAGAGGCTGATAAAGTCCCTGATCTCAAGCTTCACCTATGGAAATGCGATCAAAAATGGGATTCCTACGGTGATCGCAGGAAAACCGAATGCTGGAAAGTCTACCTTGCTCAATGCCTTACTCAATGAAGAAAAGGCTATTGTATCAGAGGTTGCTGGAACTACACGAGACTTCATCGAAGACCAGATCTACCTGGGCGGTATCCCTTTTCGTTTCATTGACACTGCGGGAATTCGTGAGACTGAAGATCAGGTAGAAAGCATCGGGGTGGCGCGCACTTTTGAGAAGATGAAGCAAGCCAGTCTCGTTATTTACTTAATCGATTTAGCAGCCGACTCAAAAGAAGAGATTTCAAAGCAGATTGAAGACTTGAAGAAGTCTGAAGTACCCTACCTAGTAGTTGGAAACAAAGTGGACGAAGCAAGAGAAGAGTTAAAAGCAGCGCTGGCGGATGTTGAGCCTGTGCTAATTTCGGCTAAAAGTAAAACCCATCTTGATGAGCTAAAGGAACGATTACAAGCCTTCGCGGAATCATCTAAAAGCCAATCGGACGTAGTGGTCACAAATACTCGCCACCTGCAAAGTTTATGGGAAACGGAACACGCGTTGGTTAGGGTAATCCAAGGACTTAATCAGGGTATATCTGGAGATCTAGTAGCCCAGGACATCAGACAGAGCTTATTTCATTTGGGAGAAATTACAGGAGAAGTAACGACTGATGATCTACTGGAGAATATTTTTAGTAAGTTTTGTATCGGGAAGTAATCTCACAAACAACTCATAAACACTACTAATCAAACCTAAAATACAGCTTAATATCGCTTTAATAGATGTTTTTAGGTTCTTTCTTACTATCCTTTTTTAGTGATATTTTGCTGCTTTCTGTACCTTATTTGTACCTAATTTTTTATCTTTATATAGGGTACAAAAATGGAGAAAACATGAAACGTTTTGAAACAAAATGAATCATATTGAGACTCCTAGCCTCAAATTGAAAGTAAGAGATTACCATGAGTTCCAACATTAGGGTACAAAGGATTTGCCAACATTGCGGAAGTGAGTTCACAGCTAAGACCACAGTAACAAAGTACTGTAGTGACAACTGTGCTAAAAGAGCTTATAAGAAGCGCAAGAAGGATGAGAAAATTGGTAAGTCTAATGAAGAGACAAATGCTATAGTAGCAAAGCCTATCCTGGCGATTCAAGACAAAGACTTCCTGTCTCTGGAGGAGGCAGCTACCCTTTTAGGTGTGAGTCGAACAACGCTTTACCGTATGAGAAGAGATGGTGCATTGTCATTTGCCACTATTGGTAAGAAGAAGGTAATCTCTAGAAAATCAATCGATCACCTTTTTACCCCTTCATCATGAAAGTCACCCTCCGCCAAAAGAAAATATCAAAAGGAATGATCAGTCTTTATTTGGACTTTTATCCTCCTCTGGTAGATCCGGAAACCAGGAAATCAACCCGAAGAGAGTTCCTAAAGTTATACCTCCACGAAAAGCCTAGAGGGATTCTGGAAACCAACCATAACAAAGAGACAAAGATCCAGGCTGAAAGCATTCGCTCTTCTCGTCAACTAGACATCCAGGCTAACCGATTTGATTTCATCTTCAAAGACACCAAACAAATAGACTTTCTGGCGTTCTTCAAAAAGCTCACTGCCCAGAGATGGAACAGTGATGGTAACCACGGTAATTGGTTGAGCACCTACAATTACCTGGAGCGTTTTACCAACGGCCATTGCTCGACTGGAGATATTGACAAAGCATTCTGTGAGGATTTCAAAGAATACCTGAAAACAACCACCAGTATTAAGAGCAAATCCAAGAAGCTCTCACAAAACAGCCAGGCATCCTACTTTAGCAAATTCTCAGTAGCAATTGAGGAGGCTTTCAAGAAAGGCTACTTGAAAGAGAATTATATGCTTAAGATCGATGCGATCAAGCAAAAGGAAACAGAGCGAGAGTTCCTTACACTTGAAGAACTAAAAGCGCTTTACAACACTGAGTGTGAATTTCCTCAACTCAAGACTGCAGCGATCTTCTCTGCCCTCACCGGGTTGAGATGGAGTGATATTGTCAATCTAACATGGGCTGAACTACAATACTCTGAAATCAACGGCCACTTCATCCGGTTCATCCATGAAAAAACCGACCGACCACAGACACTCAATATCTCACAGCAAGCTGCTGATATTCTAGGCTATCCTCGAAACAAGGAAGATAAAATCTTTGAAGGCTTGAAGTATTCCGCCTGGACAAACCTCAAGCTTTCAGAGTGGGTAATGCAGGCAGGCATTACTAAGAAGATCACTTTCCATTGCTTCCGTCATACTTACGCTACATTACAGCTGTCCCTAGGCACAGACATCTACACAGTTTCTAAACTCCTTAATCACAAGAGTATCAAGACTACTCAGATTTACGCTAAAGTGATTGACCAGCGTAAGAAAGAAGCAGCGGAAAGGATTCCTGATTTAGGTTCCGATTCAGGAAAGTTGAAAATAGCTCGATAATGATCTAATTTGGAAAGAGTGTTGTAACCAGTTATTCGACTAGAAATTAAGAGATCAATGCACTACCAGCAGTTTTTACCGAGTCAAAGACTTGAAGGCTATATCAAATACTTCTGGGTTTTAGAATCTGAAGAAAACGAGTTAGATCACAGGTCTTTTCAGATTATACCTGATGGTTCTCCTGGTTTGATCTTTCAGGATAACGGCGCATTTACCGACCATATTGGAAACCCACTACCCCAACTTTTTATATATGGGCAAACTACTATGCATGCACAACAAAAGGTAAAAGGTAACTTTAAAACTATTGGCGTTTACTTTCATCCACACGGCATTCAGTCATTATTCGGTATAGATGCTCAGCATGTAACCAATCAAAACATAGCAGTAAGTGATTTTCTAAATGAACTATACCTTTCAGAGCAGCTGTCGTATGCCGAATCGGATAGAGAAAAAATCCAGCTTATTTCCAACTTCCTATTAACCTGCCTCATGAAGAATAGAAACAACACCAACAACCTTGCAAGTCTTGCTGCTTTGCACATTATCGCCAAGAAAGGTACGTCCAGCTTGTCAGACTTGCATCATCACTATTCTGTCTCAAAACGTACATTAGAACGGAGATTTCTTCAATCAATAGGTGTGTCAGCCAAGTTCTTTGCTCGACTCACTCGTTTTCAGTCAGCACTGGATAGCATTCGGCAGGGAAATTTCAACAAGCTTTCCGATGTGGCTTATGCTCATGATTATGCTGATCAATGTCATTTCATTAGAGACTTTAAAGAATTTTCTGGTAGCACACCAAAACATTTCATCAGTCAGTACAAGGAGACAGTAAGCAACTTCCCTGAATTGCTTCCCTGAGTTGACGTTTTTATTCTATTCTAAAACCTCCACACCAAAGACTTTTGCTATCAAAAACAAACGAATATGATAGCAATTACAGGAGCAAGTGGCAACCTTGGCCGATCAACAATTAATTTTTTATTAAAGAAAATTGAGCCTTCTAAAATCGTAGCAATTGTACGTGATCCTAAGAAGCTTAATGACATAAAGGATACTGGAATTGAAACAAGGAAAGCAGACTATAACGATTTTGAGTCTTTAAAAACAGCCTTACAAGGAGTAGAAAAGCTATTGCAAATCTCTACTACCAGTGTGGGACAAGAGGCGATCAAACAAGAAAGCAATGTGGTACAAGCAGCAATAGAAAATCAAATCAATCATCTTATTTATACCAGTAGTCTACAGCCTAAGTCTACTGCGCTGTTTCAAGCGACACATCAAGCACTAAAAACCGAAGAAGCAATCAAGAATTCAGGAATGGCATTCACTTTTTTCAGAAATAGCCTTTATATGGAGGCAATACCCCAACTTTTCGGAAACGCACTTAAAGATGGCAGGATCAACTACCCAGGCGGAAAAGGAGAAATCAGTTTTGTATCCAGGGAAGACATTGCTGAAGCATTGAGTATTGTACTAACAGAAGAAGGACATGCTAACAAGGTCTATGAAATTACAGGTAAGAAAAGCTACACGTTCCTGGAGCTCACTAATGTTCTGACTGAGACCAAAGAGAAATCTTTCAAATATGAGTCCATTTCTTTAGATACTTATCGTGTTGAGTTAGCCGGGTATCATTTACCGGAACAGGTAATTGATCTATTGGCAAGCATGGCCAGGGGTATACAAGAAAATGAATTTGCCTACTTAGATGATACACTTCAACGGATTTTAGGAAGGGAGCCCTTATCACTTAAGAGATATTTGGAAGTAGAATAAAATATGTTGTTCAAAAAGAAATATCTAGATGGTATAAAAGGGGGGAAAATCAGCTTAGCATTCCGTAAGTGGAAAAAGCCAACGGTCAAAAAGGGAAGCCTACTCAAAACGGACGTATGTCAGGTGGAAATCCAATCAATAAAAGAAGTTACTCTCTCCAAGATTTCTGAAGTCGAAGCACTTAAGGCTGGATATACTTCATTAAGCGAATTGACAGATCTACTTGAAACTGTCAAGGAAGGAAGCATATATCGGATAGAAGTAGGCTACCACTCCCCTGACCCCAGGATTGAGCTAAGAAGTAAAAATGAATTAACGGATGAAGAGTTTGTTCAACTAAAGAAGAAACTTGAGCGATTGGATCAATATAGTAAATCGGGCAATTGGACACGAGAAGTATTAGAAGCTGTTCGGGATCATCCTCACCTGAAGGCTTTAGATCTGGCAGAGATTCTAGGAAGAGAAAAAGAATGGCTCAAATTAAACATTCGTAAGTTGAAGAACCTTGGACTAACTATCAGCCACAATCCGGGATACGAGCTATCACCTTTGGGTAAAGCGTATTTAAAAGGATTCCAGTAGTTATTGTCATTTTCAACCACCTTGCGCAGCTAAATAACTTCACTTATATTTGCAGTCAAATAACTGCGTAATAGATGAAAACAAGAAGAGATGTATTCCAGGCTATTGCCGATCCTACCCGAAGGGCTATTCTAAATCTGGTAGCACTTGGAGCTATGACACCAGGAGCCATAGCTGACAGCTTTGAATCTAAACGTCAAACGGTATCCAGACATATCCAAATCCTTACTGAATGTGAATTACTTACCCAAGAGCAAAACGGCAGAGAGATCAAGTACCACTTCAACCCTTCTAAAATGAAAGAGGTCAACGACTACATCGAGCCATTCCGCAAACTATGGGATGACAAATTCGATAAGTTGGAAGCAGTAATGAAAAATCATCAATCTAAGTCCTAAGAGATGGAATTGAAAACAAAAGTATCTGCAGAAGAAGGCTCTCAGCAAATTATCATCACCAGGGAGTTTGATCTTCCGGTAGCACTACTTTTCAAAGCATACACTAATCCGGAACTCATTCAGCAATGGATGGACACCAAGGTATTAAAGCTAGAAAACAAAAGACATGGCAGTTTTCAGTTTGAAACAACTGATCCCAATGGAAACAAGCAGGGTTTCAATGGTACCATTCATGAGTTGGAAGAAAATCAAAAAATCACTCGAACCTTCGAAATGGAATGCACCTCTTTTCCTGTGCAACTGGAGTTTATAGACTTTGAAGAAATTACTCTTGGTATCAGTAAGCTCACTATGCGAATTGTCTTTAGATCTATTCAAGACAAGGACAATATGCTTAAAATTCCTTTTGCCCAAGGTATCAATATGGCTTATGACAGGCTACAAGAAATCTGCGATAAACTCAAAAACAAACAATATGAATCAATTAGAAAATTCAATTAAGGAAATAGCAGTAAACTTTTCCAACGGTCAATTTGAGGAGGTCTTACCTTACTTATCGAAGGATATAGTTTGGAGTGTGATTGGCGAACAAGTATTCGAAGGAAAGCATAACGTAATTGCCAATTGCAAGCAAACAGCCGAATACTTCAAAACAGTAGAAACTGATTTCAAGACTAATGATGTTATTGTTAGTAACAATAAAGTGGTTGTCAGAGGTATAGGAGATTTTTATAGAGATGGTCAGCGAATCAATCATGTAATAGCCTGTGATGTCTATGAATTTAGTAAGGATCGAATGCTTGAAAGAATCGAATCTTATTGTATTCCTGAGAAAACGAATTGATTCTTTAAGTCTGTGATCTCCTTCAAAACAAGTTCTTTAGGTCTTTTATAGTTTAGTTATGGGACTGAACCCACAAGTTGATAAGTACCCGATAGATGGCTGCATACGGTGTAAGTATGGAGGAACTCCACAATGCAAAGTGCTGAATAGGGTTGAAGAGCTTGAGCTACTTAGACAAATTGTTCAAAACAAGATTGAAGCAGGGAATCAAATTATACAAAAGTGAAAAATCTAAGCCAAAAATCTTCGAGGGGAAAAGATGGAATGATCGGTGAATGAATAATAAAGAAATAGACATCAATCTTAACATATCGGTTGACATATCTGAGCAAGCGAAGAATGGAAAATCGTTTGTTGCTCATGAGCACCTGGAGAAAATTGAAATCGATATGTCAGTAGCTCAAATAGCCTATCTATTTCGAATGCTATATGATCTCAACTACATTACGAACAAGAACCAAACAGACATCCTCAAAGTAGTAGCCAGTTACTTTAGAACCGTAAATGCTGAAGACATTTCTTTAAAGAGCCTGAAAGCCAAATATTACAGCATCGACAATGCTACCAAACAATCATTAAAGAATAGATTGATCGAAATGCTCAATCACATCAATAAAAAGTAGGGTTATACAACGGTTGTATTTGGTTTGAAAATCATATCATTTGAATCAAATTGAGTTAATAAAACCGTTTATTATTATCAATTGATAGTAATCTTCCTTTTGTACACCTTTCTTCCACGCAAAATCATGAAATTCAATTAATTCCTCTTAGCAAGTCCTTGTTTTTTATCTTAAAATAATTCTTGTAGTAACCTGAGAAACAATTGGTTGCTTTTGGGTTATACCACCCTAGTATCTAGAAAGTGATGATTTTAAATCAGAGTTTTGGGTTCGTTAATTAAGAACCCTAAAAACTAGCTATGAAAATAGACCTCCTAACATCTGATGAACTGTACTATCTCAAAGAGGACTTACTTGAAGCCATTAGGCAGCTATTCGAAATACACGGAACCCCAAAGCGTAAATGGCTCAGAAGCCAGGATGTCCAGGACCTGCTCTGCATTAGTGCCGGCACGCTCCATAACCTTAGAGAAAAAGGTATTCTACCCTACTCCAAGATCGAAGGAGTGATCCTATACGAGTATGATGACATTGTGGAGGTGATTAGAAAGAATAAGGTTTGACTAGGATAACCCAAATACATCGATATCAGCAGGGTTGTAGAAAACAACACTATCCTTAAAAGACTCAGCCAATACCTGATAAGGAATTACTTCATTGACGTATGCTTTTTTAAAAGCTGAAAAACTAAAAAGATATGAAGGGTTTCTTACGGCCATTAGAAAACTCTTCATTTGAGTATGTGGGTTAGGTATAGGTCTAAATTCATCTTTTAAGAAGTTCCAGATATTATTTCTAACACTATTCAAGAATGGTTCAGGAGAGATCAGGCTTTTGTTGAAAGCTCCATCATCTTTGCCTAGATCAATTAAAAGCAAATTGTTATCATAGGCTCTTAACGCCTCTCGGACTTCATGTTCATGCCCTAGATGTTTGCCCTTGGCTTGAATAATTATAGCAAACCTGACCGTCTGTGCGAGTGCCTGAGCTCTTTCTTCTGTAGAATAAGGATAGTAGCGTAATGCCTCCCAGATTCTGTTCAAAGACATGTTTAACCTTCTAATGAAAGATGCGTCTTCTATGCTATCGATTCTACATCTCCATTTCACGAGTAGCAACTTGTCTTGAAGACTAGACACCAAAGAAATAATGGTTTGATCTAAAGAATTCAGCAACTCAATTTTAATATCCAAATACATGATCTTCTGAAAAGAGTAATAATCGTTAAACTCAACAGCACCTACATCATACCATATCTTGGTATTATTTTTCTGCCAGCTTGAGTGTCTGGGTAATTTTCCGTCTTTAAAATACTGCGGTTGAAAGTTCTTAGGAACATCCAGCACCTGCGTTTTGAAAAGTTCAGTGTCAATAATTTTTCTGAAATTTTGTTGGGATTTCAGTAGTCTTCGCTCTTCAAAGAACTCATCAAGGGCAATCTCCAGACTACTCTTCCTTGATGGGTAAATTAAGGATGGTGCAATGGGGGCCTCTATCCCCTTTCTATGAGTAAAAAAAATCCTTTCAACATTATACATTCGTTCCAGACCTTCTAAAGGCAAATACATGAATTTACCAGACTGAGCTTGATGTCTCCAAAGGTTATCAACAGGGATATCTAACAATTCAATTTCGTTGAAGGCATGCTCTGAATCAGCTTTAGCTATCATTTCTTTGAACTCCGAAAAATCTTGAGTTGACAAGCAAAAAATGCAACCTTTTTCTCCTATCGATTTATTCCCCTGCCAAGCGAAAAATCCGGCCACCTTCGGATCGGTTGTGAAATCTAAGAAGTTTGTTGGCAATCCATAATGTTGAGCAACAGCCCAAAAAGCGTCTTTTTGATCTAAGAGACCTTTAAACGACTCATTTCTATGGAACCAGTCCAAGAAATGGTGTACTTGAAATTCTGAGTCTTCATATTCATCACTCTTAATTCTTCGTATGAGCGTTGTTAAAAGAGGCCAACTTTTTGTTTGTCCTCTAAACCAATCAAACCTTCCTTCTTTTTTCCACTTCTCTGCAAGAGCAATGGCATCATTTAAATCTTGAACTTCATAATCGTACGTGGATACTTTTTTGTATTTCATCAGTAGATATAAAGCTCACCAAAGCAAATTACAATTACTGGTTTTATTGGTTCAATATTTACTATTTCTGTCTTTATTTATGTTATTTTATTGAAACTCTAACCAATAACTGGTCAGCATAAGAAAAAACATAGCAAAATTGGACACCACCAACTTCGACTTTTTCTCAGAAATCACTAAAGACGATAATTATCAATTACTCTATCCCCAGAAAGAGGTTGGTCTAGCAATAGTATGGTTGTATCAAAAAAGTCTAGAGGGGGCTTTCCCTGATATGACATTTAAGGAATCAGATATTCTTGAAGCTCTAGATTCCGTTAACCCTAGTTCAAGAAAGAAAACCCATAGAAGACCCACCGAGCATTACAACAGCAAGATTTCCAGTCTGCAGGAGTATTTTCTAAGGTATGATGAAGACAAACAGGTATATAGGTTTAAAGAATATGCCAATGAGTTTTGTCGCCATGCTTTTGACACACTAAAATCAAACTTTGATCCAACGCAAATTGAGCGGATTTGTAAAAACCTTACCAGAGAGCTAACAGAGTCTAAAAATGAGGTAGAAATCAAAGACTGGCTAACTGTTAGTTTTGAAAATTTCAAACCCAATTTGAGACAACAAATTGACTTTATCGAACGTCAAATTGACCAATCAGTCCTAGAACTTCGCCAAAACATTAGTAATAATGAGAATGCCAAGATCATGGAAATCTTAAAAGAAATTGATGATCGATTCGATAAAATAAGAAATCAAAATAAAGAGTTACGTGGTGCTTTTCGTGAATTTGACATAATCAAAACACACCTTGACGAGCAGTTAATATCTATAGATGACAGTCAAATTGGAGATTTGATTTACTCTGCACATCTATTCCTTCAGGAAATGAAAAAGCTACTATCAATAGTAGATAGTCGGTTGGATAGAATTCAGCCCAAAGTAAAACAGTTATTTTCCAATCTAAATAAACCTCTTTTCAATTCAAAAGTGGAGAAGTTTCTAAGATTCTTATTAGATAAAAGTCAAGTTGAGTCTGAGAAAAGTAAGAAGCTGTTAAATCTTCCCACAGACATTCCGGGAATACAAACCTTTCGTCAAACTACAAAATTCACCATCATTGAAAGGAAAAAGGATTTGTTTCCAACCAAGTCTCGCAGAAGACCGAGATATGTAGAAAATCAACAGTCAAAGCAAAAGGCCTTTCAGATTTCAAGGGATCAATTCATCCAACAAGATACTATTGATGTTTGGTTAAGACGAATCGATGGCGATCTAGAAAAAGAATCACCAGTAAATTTCTCGGGATACTTTTTTGAGATACTTCAGAGCAATAAAAATGACCTGAACCTTGCAATAGAATTAGCATATAGAGTAATCAGAGGCAGCAAGTCATACAACTGGAAGCTTGATATTTCAACACGGGACAATGAGTTAAATAGAGAGCGAAATATTGAATTAAGGAACATGTTAATCCACAGAGCGTCATGAACAGCTTAGCATTTTTCAAACACTCAGAAGCTCGTGAATTGTTTGCTAAAGTTGATTATGCTCTAAAAGATGGCGTTCACATTCAAAACAGCTCTCAACAGGCTAGGCTATTCAGATTTATTGAGGAAAATGAAGAGAGCTTAAAGGACTTTTACGAAGAGTTTTATGGCGTTTATTTAGAACATTCGGGAGAATCAATAAACAAGTATTTCTTCATAGAATTTGGAAACAATACGAGGGGTAATATCCCACAAGAACATCGTTACTTTCTTCTCAACGAGTACGTTATTGTTGCCTTCATGGTCTACAAAATCATTTACATAGATGGATATATAGACCTCTCCTCTATTTCTAAACTACAGAAAATAATTCGACAAGATTACGAAGACCTAAAACCAGGTCTATTCAGGACTTTGGCTAAAGCAAAAAGGGAAAAAACAACCAAAATCAATGATGAAAACATTGATAAGATTGTGCTAGATGCTCTCAAAGAGTTTGCAAAAATTGGGTGGATAACAATTGATGAAGATGTCTTTGACCCATTACCGGCATTCGACAGAATCGCTAAGATATATTCAGAATATATAAACAACGTAGAGGATTGGCTGAAAGGGAATAATGACCTATGAAAGACTTCCCAAGAATACATAGCCTATCAACGCTTGGACTGATTCATCATCAAGAATTTGACTATGAATTTCATCCATTAAGAACAGATTTTATGGGTGATAGTGGTTCTGGTAAGAGTATGGTTGGAGATTTATTACAGCTCATTTTTGTGGGTTCTGACGCATTTGAATCTGCCACGGTTGGAACAGATGACCGTAAGCCTTCAGGTATGGTTCTGGAGCATAAAAAAGGAAGAGGAACCGATTTCGCCTATGCCTTTATCAATATCGCCATTTCGCCAAGTAAATACTTGTCAATTGGAACGTACATAGAGACTTCTATAAGAAGTACTCATTCATTCATTATAGAAAGTGGTTATGAACCAGAAAATCTTTCCCCATTTGAAAGTCCTCTTTATTGTCATGATTTTCTGAAGAATGAAGAGCTACTTCCTATTGACCAACTAAAGGAACACCTGGAGAGTAATGGGCTCATTTGTCATTCTTGGCAAAAACCTAAACCATACTTAGAAGTATTATTTAAAAATCGAATCTTATCCTTAGATCTCACCTCTAACGATAAGATATTAAAGGATTTTGCCCAAATCATTCAGTCTTTCTCAAGAGGTAAGGTACTCGACACTAAAAAAAGTTCGAGTCTAAAAGACTTCTTATTTGGTGATACCGAAGTAAAGGAGATAAGCAAGAGGTTCAGAGAAGCAGTAAAGGAGTTCGAATCTGAAATTGGTGAATATGGACGAAACCTAAAAGAAATAGAACGGGTAACAAGAAAGCAAAAGGACTACCTAGAATTACATACAAGAAGAGATGATCTTGAAAAAAGCTTGCATGAATGGCTCTCAAGAAGCTTCGCTTATAATCAGCAAGAAGAGAAAAGGCTTAGTAAAGAACTTATTACTACTTCAAATCAATTTATAGAGACTATTCATTTTCTTGATGAAGTACATACTTGGGCAACAAACGAGTTATCAGAAACTGATCTCAGAGAAAGACAACTAAAGCTGAATGAAGATAGTGCTCGTTCAAAATTGAGAGAGGCCGAAAAAGACCACTCTACCCTGATAGAGGCTCAGAACATACTGACTGAAATAAAATGCACATCATCTGAGTTAAAAGGGCTTTACGAAAACAGCAAAGAAATATCTAACAGGATTAAAGCGATAGAGTCTGTAAAGTTTGCTCTACAACAAGTGGAGCTCGAAGAATTTTTTGACTCTAAAACATGGCCAAAATCCTTCCAAGAATTCGGTGAGGTTATCAACAATGAAATAAAAATCACTGGAGAGTATATCAGTAAAAAGAGTATTTTAAGAAACTATTCGGATATCAGTGATGAGAATTCTTTAGCCAATTGGGCCTTCAACCTAAATCGCCCTCTAACATTAGAAGAGGAAAGTGCATTAATTCATTTTCAACATCTGCCAAGAACCAAGTCTTCTCAAAGAGGGAAGTACCTTCCTAACCCTGAAGAGCTAATTCTTGCACTTAACATTGTTGAGAAAGAAAACGAAGGTTTCTGGCTAAACCTAAATGGGATCCGAGAATTTGTAAAATACTTGGAGGAAAGAGTTTTTGACCAATCTGACAGGAATGCTATTAAGTCATTCTTTGGAGAATATTCAAAAGAGCTTGATTCTGACATTAGTAAACTGACTGATTATTTGAGTAAGCTCCAATCAGTTCAATCAACTCTTCTCAGCCTCGATAGACCAAAACAATGTTATGAGTATTATTTAGAAAGAGCCGAAACAGAGTTAAATACCTATCATGAGGCGTTGGACTTTGAACAGGAAACCCTTGAAAAGTATTTATCATGTCTATCAAGGGAAAAGGCAATAGAAGAACATTATGGCCAAGCCGAAGAAAATTACAGAGTGGCTGCAGGTGCCTCTGCATCATTCGAAAACTTTTGACTCAAAATATGAAAAAGAAAATCTGCAAAATCTAATAGCAAGAGTCGCTAGTCAAAAAGAGTCAATTAAAAATCTTGACCCTGTCTCACTATATGATAGATATAAGACAGCCATTTCCGATAAAGATAAAACCCTCGAAAAATATAAAAATCAATTCGACAAGGAACCCGATATATCTTTATTCGAAAACGTAGAACTTGATGAACCAAGGCACGAATATGAAGAGTATGTTAATGCTGAGAAGAGCTATCAAGCTCATTTTAAATCAATAATTGACCAATATCTATCTACTGAATCTCACAAGTTCGAAATCTCAAAAGATTTTCTGGAGCTTGGCAAAAACTTGCTACCTGAAGCATTTCGAAATGAAAAGGTAACAGAGGAAAACATCATAGATAAGATCAAACATTACTTAGAGCGAATCAATGAAAAAAACCGGGAACTCAGCTCAAGGAAAATACAACGCATACGGGACATTGTTGAGGAAATAGATGATAAGGTTACACTTCAACTTAATACCGTCAGATTAATTGATAACTTTTTCAAAAGTGATGAAAAACAAATAACTGGAGGATACAGAGTAAGACTCAAAAAGGAAATGTCAAAGCTATTTCCTTTGGATTGGATTAAAACTTTCAAAGAACAAATCGATCAAGAAATCGGCCTTTTCGCCTCAGATGATGGATTGAGAAAGAACTTATCCCTGCAAGTTGGTTTAGAGGAAATGATGAAAAACGCATTTGTTCAATTCGGAGGATCTAGAGATTCAAATATCAAAACTCTAGACTTGCTTAATCCGTGCTCTTATTTTGATTTATCATTCTCGATGGAATCTGATGCTGGCAGAACCAATATCGGTAGTACGGGTCAAACCTACGCGGCAATCGCCATGCTGTGCATTGCAAGACTTTCAATAATCGGTAAAGAAGATGGCGAAAAGCAAAAGCCAGGTATACGGTTTATGCCTATTGATGAGGCGGAAGGACTTGGATCAAACTATGAGCTTCTTTACAATATTGCAAAAACGTATGACTATCAGATCATTTCTATGTCTGTTGGCTCTGTAGGAAGATTTAAAGAAGGTGATCAGTATGTCTATATCCTACATAAGAACACAGATATAGATGAGCCTATCAATTTCACACCAATGGCAATTTTCAGCCGCTCAGACATGAAAGATGAATCGTGACAGTATATATAATCGAAAATTAAGCTGGAGGCTCTTAAAGGCCCTAAACGAGCTATTTACTAAAGGTTCTACTCGCAGTAAGATTAGAGACAATGCCTATATTGAATATCTGATCAAGAATAAACGTCTGATAAAGCCAAAAAGTGGAAACCTAAATATACTAGAAGCTCAAGACCGTTTTATTTCATTCTACGAAACTAACTTTAAGGACCACTTTGATTCATACCTCAATCTTTTTGAGTCCTATGAGATAGCATCTGATGCCAAGCGTAAGTATTTGGAAGAGGACATCATTACACTTCTCTTCATATCAGAGCACCGTGAAAGTTTTATGGGAAGGTTAAGCACAACAAGAACCTTTTCAGCTACCGTTTTTAAGGGTAAGGGATCAAAATATTTGGAGAACAACATAAGCTTAAAAAACGCTGTATGCAGAATTCTGAATATTGAAGACTTCCCTGAAAAGGATCCAAAGAACCTAGCTTGGAGATTTGTTGTCGATTGTATAGATCCTAAAATCATTGTCTTATGTGAAAACCTCGCATTCCTAAAGCTACCCTGGAAGGCAAAAGAAAATCACATTGAGCTTTGGTATGTAGGTGGTAATAATACAGCAATCATTGATGATATAGACTCGTCAAAACTCGCGCTACCGATTTACTATTCATGTGATTGGGATTACCATGGCTTAAGGATTTACAGCTCACTAAAAGGAAAAATAAGATTGAAAAATAAGAGCATAACCCTCTTAAACCCTCCTTCTGACAGCCTATTACTTCCCATTGACTCGCCAAACCACAATAGTAAGTGGGATCATTCCAAACCTTTATCTGGTCTTAAATCTGAAGACTTTGACGAACAACAACTCAATCTTATAAAAGCTTTGATTCAAAAAGATCAATGGATCGAGGAGGAATCGAATGACTTAATTGAATTGGTGCACTACAATAAACTCACAAATCTAAAATGAGCTTAAAACCTGATATTGATAGATTATACTCGGAGCATACTACGGGCTATTCCACTCCTGGTTTAGCTGTTAATCAAGCAAGTTCACTTGACGCTTTATCTGGAGATCTATATACTGACTCTAAACGATTTATTTATGAGCTTCTGCAAAATGCTGATGACTCTTTTCAGAACAATGAACCTGTTAAGGTTTGGCTAAAAATGATAGATGATTGCTTGTTATTGGCTCACTCAGGAAAGCCATTTACATCCCGTGACTTGCGTGGAATCTGCAACGTAAACGATGGCACTAAAAAGTCCGATTCACAAAAAACTGGCTACAAGGGTATTGGGTTTAAATCTGTTTTCGGTCAATCTGAACATGTGACCATATTCACAAATGGTGAGTATTTCAAGTTTGATTCATCGTACCCTTTTGACTGGAAGTGGGAGGATGAAAGAGAAATATGGGAGAAAGAGAATGATCGAAACTTCCAGTTTCCGTGGCAAATTATTCCAATTTTTACTGAGGTTGAGGAAGTTCCAAAACCAATTAATCAATACATCAAAGCCATTGACGCAAAAGTTGCTACGATAATACAATTAAAGAATCAACAGGAAACTAGAGAAGCCATTCAAGTCCTCTCTAAGAACCTAAATATGTTTCTTTTTCTAAGAAATATATCAAGTATTGATTTTGACATCCAAACACCAACTGTCTCAATTGAAATAGACAGGACAATAAAAACCAAAATTTCACTTAAGGAAGGAGGCCAGTTAAAAACTACTTGGTTGATTAAAACACTTAGCCTTACGGTACCGGATAATCTAAAAACTTCCCTTCAAGACGAGCGAAACATTCCGGATAAACTTCTCGAAGCTGATACTCTAGAGTTGTCGATGGCAGCACAGCTTGGAAAAGACGGTATAAAGAAACTATTTCCTCAAGACAAACTTCTATATTCATATCTACCCACTGATGAAACAAGATACTCACTACCCATATTGGTCAATACAAGCTTTCTAACAACTGCTAGCAGAGAAAAACTTCATGTTGATTCAAAATGGAATCAATGGTTATTCAAAACCATTCCTTTAGAAATATTTAAGTGGATATCCGAATTGGTAACATCCGAATATGAATATCAAGCATATCAATTAATTCCTGATAGAACTGTCATGAATGACCTCTTGGCAATTGAGTTCAATAGTGGAATTGATGAGGCATTAAAGTCTATACCTTTCATAATCACGAATGAAAAGGAAATAGTAAAAATTGAGAATGCGATTATTGACTTCACGTTTCTTTCCGGCGAGAATTTTATTGGACCTGATCCCATCAAAAACTTTATCAATCAAGATGAAAATAACAAGGAGAAATTTGCTGCGAACACTGGATTTGGTCACATTTTCAAGAAACTGGGAGCATCCAGTTTTGAGTGGAGTGACACCCTCACGTTGCTGAAATCACAAAGCCTTTCAGACGTTCTATCCATAGATAACAATATTCAACTGACCAAACACCTTAAGATCCTCTATGAATCTGAAAAGCCAGCAGAGGTATCGATCGAAATCCTCAAGAAGCTACCATTTATTCGAGATCATAAATCGAAATTAAATATTCCCGCGAATGTTTGCTTTCCAGCACCAGATGATCAAAACTGGGATGATCCAAAAAGTGCACTATCCTTTATACATCCAGAACTCAAGGAATGGCTAGCCCAAGAAGACAAAATACGGGTCTGGTTAGAAACCTTAGGGGTGATTGAAAAGACGGACATAACTTATATTCACCAGACTCTTATACCCAACATAGAAAGCTATGTCACCCAACAGAATGCCATCCAAACAATCCAAGATTTATTTCTACTGTACCGGAAAAATCAGCTTAAAGAAGATTTACTGAATCGTTTATCAAGAATAAAGCTACTAACTCAAAAAGGAACCATACAGATAGCTGAAGAGTGTTATTTGTGTGATTTTTATTCTCCGCGGCTTGAAATCGAAGAGGTTTTACATATTGACATTTTTGTGAGTAAAGAATATTGTACTGCCAAAGCAGACAAAGATGAATGGAAACGTTTTTTTAAAATGCTTGGCGTAAATGAAGGAATATCAATTATATCAGAATCAGAAAAGCAAAGCACGGAAAGACTAGTCCAGTCAGGATATTCTAAGGAGTATTTTGAAGCTGAAGACAAAAAATTTAGTCCCTTTTTGAGCACCTTCACAGGTGATACCTACCTCAATATCAGTTCCCTCAATTTTCTCAGGTTAACAGTAAATAATTATGATTTTGCGATTGGGTGAAGAAGATCCTCTTCGATCATAAAGTCGAGATTGAGAAGGTATGGAGTCAAGCCAATTTTAAAGTAATATGTACTAGCAAAATAAGTTATGATGGCATTGAAAGAAAATAACGTAACTACTCTTGTGGTTTAAAGCTTATCGAAAGCAATAGAAGAAGTCTTATCCTCATAATACTTCTCAAGCTCTGGATACTTTTTAAAAAGACTTTTATCAGCTATGAAAAAGTAAATGATCCGAGCAATCATGAAATTAAAGTTATTGTAGAGCCCCACTAAGTGCTCCTTTCCTGGCAAACTACTGTGCTTTCTCAGATATTTTTTGAAAATTTCTCGGGAACTGTTATCCATAAGTAAGGTAGCTATATTGAAATTAGCCAATTGAATTGGTGATAGCGATCTTGCAAACAAATTCACCTCGTTTATCAAGTCGAAAGGCAATTCTTCAATGTCTCTTACTAGCTGTTTTAAATTTTCACATTCATCCAAATCAACCAAAGAACTCATTAAAGCTGTAACTGACTTCAAATAAACCGATATGTCACTTAGCGCGCGTTTCCCTTCTTTTGTACGAAAATCAAGATATTTTTTAAACGGGAATACACTATCAACTCGATCATAAACCTCTTTTTCCTTGGAATTAAAATCAGTAGCCGACCAAAGCCGTTCTTTGAACATTGCCAAAATCCACAAAGAAAGTTGTGAATGAATAGGATTCACAAGAACGTTGACTTTCTTGCCAAAATCAGATAAGTCTTTGGCAGATTCGACTTTCACCATTCCTGATATAAAGTATGCTGCGTCATGAAAAGATCGCAGCTCCGCGAAAGCTAATGAACTATCATTACTCTTCTTAAGATCTAATTCATCCCACCTATCAAAACTGATGCTACCAAAAGGACTGGCCTGTCTTTGATAAACTATCTTAATTTGTACAGTGTACTTTCCCTGATCATCTTTTCCACTTCGAAAATCAAAAGTATAATAAACACTTAATCCTTTGACTTTGCTAATTTTTAAGCCTCTTATCACTTTGCCATCAACTGGCTTCAAATCTTTCATTCAAATGTTCCTCTAATGTTTTTGTTGTAAGTTCGATGTAAGTCATGGTTTGATGATGGCTTCTATGCCCCATCAGTCTTTGTATTGCTTTCAAATTAACACCTCTGCTATTCAGTGTTGTAGCAAATGTCACTCGCCCTGAATGACTTGTAATTTTTTTGTCTATTTGAGCCACAGCAAGTAGTGCTTTTAGCATCCGATTGAAATGCTGATTTGATACTTTGGTAAAAACAAAATCACCTTCCTGCCTCATTTGTTCCTTCAAAATCCCACAAGCTTTTTTATGAAAAAGTGCTGATAGTGGAATTACAACTTCATCACCAGTCTTCTCCATAATTTTTCTAATGTAAACCCTATCATCCTCAAATCTTACATCAGACTTTCTAAGAGAATTCATATCTGAATCCCGTAGTCCAGAGTAAATCATGAAGAGAAATCTCCTCTTGGTTTTATCCAATTCATCAGAATGGAGATCTAAACTTTCAATTTTTCTTATCTCATCTTCAGTCAGAAAGACCTTACTTTTCTTGGCCTTTTTTAAGTTGATTGGGAACTTTCTCCTTTCAATTAATCCATCATCGATACCGGAAAGTATGAACTTTCTAATGTGTTTCAATCTTGTCTCCGCACTGGAAGACTGCATACCAGCATCCAACAGAATTCTTTGCAGTTCCCTCCAAAAATCAGAGTTGATTTCGTAAAAGCTAATTTCATCGCCAATTTTACGGACATACTTTAAGGAAGCTCGATAATGCTGTTTAGTGGATTCCCTTGAAGTACTCTGCTTTATCAAATAATTACAATACTCAACAAACCCTTTGAATCTAGGCCTATTCTTATGAGATTCATAATCCACAAACTTAGGATTGAGACCCTTTGCTACTGCTTCAAGGTTAAATGTTTCAATGTCAGATACAAATGTATCAAGCATTATGTTGAGGCGCATATGATTTGGGTGTCTCTTACTAAACCTATTACGCTTGTTATCCCACTGCTCCTTTGTAGCTCTTATACCGATGGATCTAGTCACTCTTTCTTGAAAATATGGTAACCATACAGTAAATTCTATTCCACCCGTGCTACGTCCCTTAGACAGGTCTTTTCGCCTATCAAATTTAATGGCTACTTCCCAAATGCTAGTACTATACATAATTTAAATTATTGTACTAGCAATTCTAACTAATCATGTACATGTACACAGAGTGTATACATGTTGTATCAAAATGATCATAAATGACCATCAAATAACACTAAATAAAGTCTTGAGAAATACTTGATTTTGTGGTTTGGGAAACAAAAAAGCCAATTGCAATCTGCAATCGGCTCTTCTTTGCAGTCCGTAGGGGAATACAGTCACCTTTCTCTAATTTTTCATAATTATCACTATCACCTAATTTAAGCCATTTAAGCTGATTTAGCTTATACCACTTAATACTATTTCATATTATTTTACGACAGTAATAGCGACAGCAAGGTATGGCTACAATCAATTTTACAGTAGAAAGAAATAAAGCTAAGTCAAACGATCAATCATTATTGATCTATCTCAGATATGATCATAATAGTAGAAAGGTTTTGTTTACTACTAACATCAAAGCATCCATTAATCAGATTAATTGGATTCAGGATCGAGGACATGAAAAGGTTAAAATTAGTCAACCTCTAAAGAAATCTTACCTAGGATATATAAAGGGAAATATTGAGCTTAAAAGACTTTATGAAAAGCTCTACAGTGCAATGACTCAAGCGAAAGAGGAAAATGATGAGTCTTGTCGTAACGTGAAAAAGATATTCAATAATCTCGACCTTAGATCTGGAGATGTAAAATCAATCATTGAAGGAATAGATAAGTATACAGCGATGTATAGCTCTGAATATGGGAAAAGTACAATTGATAATTATGATGTGAATTTAAGATTTCATATATCGGGCTTTAATGAATTCAAAAAGAAAGAGCATACTTTAATGGATTTGGACACTGAATTTGAATTAGAATTCAAGAAGTTTCTCCGCAAAGAGCAAAAATTGGAAGAACCTAGTGTAGATAATAATATTAAGTATCTCAAAAGTCTTTGTAATAAGCTTGAGCCTTTTGGCGTAAAAACCAATCCACTAATCTATAAATTCAAGCGCATAAGCAAATCCATAGTTGATAAGGATATTGTAGCATTAACAGAAGAGGAGATGTTGAAAATTGCAAATAGTCCAGATTTAGAAAATGAAGATCTGAATCGAACTAAAGATCTATTTACTTTTCAGCTATTTACTGGCTTAAGGGTTGGGGATTTACTTCGATTTAATAAAAATATGATTTCTCCCTCTGGTAGACTAAAGACCAGAGCTGGTAAAACTAAAACACCAATTGAAACCCCTTTGGTTTTACAGGCTAAAGTTGTACTTGAAAAGTACTCATACGAACTACCCAAGATCAGTGAACAGAATTATAATAAAGGAATTAAGAAAGTCTTAAAGAAACTGGGAATAAACAGGAAGTTAGAACAATTCGACTATAAGGCAGTCTTTGAGATTGCTTCAAGTCATTTAGCTAAGAAATCTTTCATAAGCTACTGTCTAAATTCAAAAGCACTCAGTCCAATTCAAGTTTCTAAAATTACAGGAACAAAGGTTGAGACAATTCTAAGGTACTATGCAGGTGCAGAAATGGAAGAAATTGAGAAAAAACTGTTGAACTAAATTCAAAACACAAAGCCTTGTTTTACAAGTATCTTTCGTTAAGTAATTGGTCGTCCAAAGTCAGTAACGATACGATCAATCTCCTTACGTGCAGATTTTGCAATATGTGTCTGATTTAGTTTAGCAGTGTTATCTTCTTCCTCAGTATCGCCGACTACTAGAATATTCTCATCATTCAATAAATTAGCTGGACCTGTGTAATTAAAGCTACCAAATATGGAAACGGTATCGTCTATAACCATCATCTTGTGATGTACCTTTCCAAGTCCACCTCTATTCCCAGCAACGCATATATCTACATTTCCATTTATTAATGGAATAGTTGCTGCCCATTTTTGATTTGCCTGCTTATTGTCAAGCACTCCTTTTACTTTCACTCCTCTATCGGCAGCAGCTATTAATGCTTCATCAATACCAGATGATTTAGAGAATGTAAAAATTGCAAAGTCAATTCGCTTTTTTGCTTTTAAAATAGTTTTCATAATCTCCATTTCAGGAGCATGGTCTGGTGCAAATAATACCTTCACACGTGTCCCTGATACTTTCGCATACTTGGGTTTTTCATCACGATCAATGCTCAACTTTCCAAAACGTCCTTGCTGAATTTCTTTGAATTCTTTCTTATATTGGTTGGCTACCTCTGCATCGTTCACCACTACAATATGGTTAAGGTTTTTTGTGACTCCAGTAGTTGTGAAATTCGTTGATCCCGTTAGTACTCTATTACCAAGAACCATGAATTTCTGATGGAATATTTTGTTATTAAAATCTGCTTTTACATCTACTGTAGCCCTCAATATAGCATTAAATAAAAAGCGATTTTCTTCATGATTTCCGCTAGGAATAAATGGGTCATTAGGGATTTTCTTAGACAAAAGGTAATCGTGTTCCAACACCAAATCCACTATAGCACCACGCTTTCTTGCTCTGATAATTGCTTCTGCAATAGGACGATGGTCAATCTCTTGAACAGCGATCATCAAACGTTGTCTTCTACGGGCACTATCTATGAATTCAATAATTGGCTTTAGTAAATCATCAGGACCCTGTTGTTGGAATGGGCCAAGATGTAGCTCAATATCTC
>JBCCLV010000014.1:0-48217 GCA_039026695.1 Bacteroidota bacterium | reverse complement strand
TTCAAATAGCGGGGATAGTACTCATTGATTTCAGACAGAAATGAGCCAATCCCGATAAATACCGCAGAAATCCCCAGAAGATATAGGTAAGGTTTAGCATCAAACCTTTTCCATCTCAGCCCATACCAAATTTTTTCCCGGTCTTTTTCCAACAACGGATACAGTAGAAGCATCGGGAGCACCACTAGTATCAGGCTAGAAGCCCAATTCAAACACTTCAGCAAAAAGTAGAATTCCAGACGTGGTACGCCTTCCAGCCAGTTGCGAAAGCCATAAAAAGACCTGTCAAAAGCCAGCAGACCAAATCCAATGAAGACTTTAAGCCAAAAGTCAGGATCCTTAAGCCAGCGCTTTTCTTTTCCGAATGCATAAATAATCAGACATACAGCAATAAAAGGAAAGGCATGAAATAGAAACATCCAGAGCCACTTAATAGGTCTGCCATGGTATGCATCAATAATCCCATCCTCAAAATCCAGTCGGTAGTTAATTACAATACAAACAGTGATAAATAGCAGGATCACACCATACATTTTCCAGTCAAAATGCTTTCTTTGGTATTCCATCAAGTAGGACCAGACCTGTTTCATCTTTCAAGTATAGCCCAAATGTGCCTCATCACTTTTGCGTATCACACCCATCCGAAATACAAGTTAATCCTTGCTGCAAACCGAGACGAATTTTACAGAAGACCTAGCGCCAAAGCTGATTGGTGGGAAGACCATCCTGAGATTTTAGGAGGAAGGGACCTTCAGGCTATGGGCACTTGGATGGGGATAAACAAAAATGGACGGCTGGCAGCTGTAACCAATTACAGAGACCTTAGAAATATCAAAGAAAATGCACAAAGTCGAGGTGAGCTTACCACCAAATTCTTGCTCGGGGACGCCACGCCGGAGGATTATGTGAAAGAAGTATTAAAGGAAGGTGGTAATTATAATGGCTTTAATCTTCTGGTCCTGGATCAAGCAATGGCTTATGTAAGTAACTATAGTGATCAAACATTTGATCTGAATTTTGGAATTTATGGGCTCAGCAATGCACTCTTAGATACACCTTGGCCGAAGGTAGAGCAATCAAAACAAGCTCTTGAATACGTGATTCAAAAGAAATTTGTGATGGAGGATCTTTTCGAGATCATGCAAGACGAACAGACTTACCCAAAAAAGAACCTCCCTGATACGGGATTAAGTCCCGAAATGGAGAAAGCACTGTCTGCTATGCACATCCGTACAGCAGATTACGGAACTTGCTGCACTACTGCCCTCACAATTGATTATGAAGGCAATGTGCATTTTGCGGAAAAGTCGTTTGGGCGTGATAATAAAGCGCAGGAGGTCGTTGAATATGAATTTACAACTGAATCTCGCTGAGCTATATAAAAATGACGGAAGAACATTTTCGCAAGCTGGAACGCATGTATTTAAGCGCCAATTACAATCAGCATATCTACCGAGAAAGCAGCATTAGTATTACCGCCCAGCGTACAGAAATCAGCCTCATTATACAAGCAAAGTACTTTCATGCGCTGAGTGCCATTCATGGATCTGTCTATTTTAAAATGCTAGACGATGCTGCCTATTTTGCAACGAGTATCATGTTTACCGACTACTTTATTCTTACTACCCACTTCGATTTAGATCTCTTGAGAGCAGTGAAAAGTGGAATAATCCGAGCGATAGGAAAAGTAGTTTCGATCAATGAATCTCCTTTTACAGCAGAAGCATTCATTGTAAATGAAGCGGGCAAGAAAGTCGCTTCTGGAAGAGGAAAGTTTGTAAAAAGTAAAATCTCGCTCTCAAGTGCGGCAGGCTACCAATAAAATTTTTGAGAAATGAATTTGATCAATATCAATCCACAGCATACTGCGTCACTTTTTATCATCGTTCTCTTGGTTTCCTGCTCTCCTACCACAGACCCAGAGGTAGCGGGCTGGGAAAACCAGGCACGAAACGTTGAGATACTACGAGATGACTTTGGAGTGCCACATATTTACGGCAAAACAGACGCTGACGCAGTTTTTGGTTTGCTGTATGCCCAATGTGAAGACGACTTTCGGAGGGTGGAAAGGAATTTTACCTGGGCTCTGGGGCGTTTAGCCGAAGTAGAGGGAGAGGAAGCATTGTTTAGTGACCTCAGGGCTCAGCTTTTTATGACTGAAGCCGAGGCAAAAGCGTATTTTGAATCTGCTCCTTATTGGCTTCAAATACTTTGTATTGCGTGGGCGGATGGAATTAACTTTTATCTGTACAAGCACCCTGAAGTACAGCCAAAGGCGATCAAGAAATACGAACCATGGATGACCATGTATTTTACAGAAGGTTCAATTGGTGGAGATATTGAGCGTGTTTCTAGCCGAAAGATCAAATCCTTCTACCAGCAAATTAGCGCAGAAGCCGGTGAGCTTCTGTCCAGTGCTGCCGACACCAAAGAACATAGAGGAGGCTGGCCAGAAGAACCGAAGGGTTCTAATGGCTTTGCGCTTTCGGGCGACCTCACAGCTTCAGGCAATGCCATGTTACTTATAAACCCACATACCTCTTTCTACTTTCGGTGTGAGGTACACGTGGTGAGTGAAGAGGGACTGAACGCCTACGGCGCGGTAACCTGGGGTCAATTCTTTGTATATCAAGGATTCAATGAGCAAACCGGCTGGATGCATACCTCCACCGGGACAGACATAATTGATGAGTTTCAGGAGGAAATAATCCAAAAAGGAGATAGCCTTTCTTATAAGTATGGTACTGAGGTACGCGAGATAGCATCCCAGGAGGTCACTTTAAAGTACCTCAGCGAAGGCGAACTGAAGGAAAGAGTATTTCCGATTTACAGAACACATCATGGGCCTATCACACAAATTGCGAACGAAAAGTGGACCGCCACAGCCCTTATGTGGGACCCTGTAAACGCGCTGATCCAGTCGTACACGCGCACCAAGAACCGAGACCTGAATGAATTTAATGAAATGATGGAAATGTGTACAAATTCCTCCAACAACACCGTCTTCGCAGATTCTGATGGAAATATTGCATACTATCACGGGAATTTTGTTCCAAAAAGAAATCCTGCATTTGATTACAGTAAGCCTGTGGACGGCAGTGACCCTGCCACCGACTGGAAAGGGATTCATCCTTTGGAAGAACAAATTACCATCATGAACCCTCCGAATGGTTGGATACAGAATTGCAATTCCACTCCATTCACTGCTGCGGGCAAGAGCAGCCCCAAAGCAGCAGATTTTCCAGACTACATGACATCCTTCCCAGAAAACTTTAGAGCGATCAATGCACAAAGACTGTTGGCCAAGGCAAATCAATTTACGCTAGATAGCTTGATTGCAATCGCTTACGATAATTACCTACCGGCATTCACAAAAGTGATACCTGGTTTGATTTCCGCGTATGATCAAGCTGATTCAACTCAGAAGAGATCCTTAGTAGAATCAATAGATCTATTGGGGTCTTGGGACTATCGCACGCATACCTCCTCTGTGGCGATGACTTTGGCACATTATTATGGGATGAACTTGTACCAGCAAGTGGAGATCCCGAAAGACCTTACCGGTATGGAACGTTTTCATTATTTCGGAACAGACTTGGCGCCAGAGAGGAGGCTCCAGGTCTTCGAAAGTGCGGTTACTCAACTCGAAGAAGACTTTGGTAGTTGGGATATCCCTTGGGGTAAGATTAACCGTTTCCAGAGGCTATCAGGAGCAATCGATGCTTCCTTTAATGACTCTCTACAAAGTATTCCGGTTGGCTTTACTACCGGCTGGTGGGGGCACCTGGCTGCCTACGGAATGCGTGGAAAGCACGATGTAAAAAAAATCTATGGTACCAGAGGCAATAGCTTTGTGGCTGTGGTAGAATTTGGCGAAGAGATAAAGGCAAAGAGCATACTTGCCGGCGGTCAAAGCAGCAATCCTGATTCTCCTCATTTTAATGATCAGGCGATGATGTACTCTCAAGGCGAGTTTAAGGACGTTGCGTTTTATCGCTCAGATGTGGAGGCCAGAGCAGAAGAGCAATACCGGCCTGGCACTCGTTAAGGCAATCAGCTGGAACGAAAATGGCATGAATTCTTTTTAAAAGTCAACAACATTCACAACAACCCTATATCATGAATCAAATCGAGAGCATACTTAAGGAACTAAAAATTCAACCGAAAAATGAAGGATCTGCCTATGGTGAACATTGGCTCGGCAGCACGGAAAGTTTCTTCAACTCGTACTCTCCGGTAGATGGAAAAAGTATTGCTGAAGTGCAATCTGCGGATCCAGAAGCCTATGAACGTATTGTGCTTGAAGCCTCCGAAGCTTTTAAATCCTGGCGATTAGTTCCCGCACCCCAACGAGGAGAGATTGTTCGTCAGATTGGCAATAAACTCAGGGAGCAAAAATCCGACCTTGGCGCACTTGTATCTTACGAGATGGGTAAATCGCTACAGGAAGGGCTGGGCGAAGTACAAGAAATGATTGATATCTGTGATTTTGCCGTTGGTTTATCTAGGCAACTGTACGGACTCACCATGCACTCCGAGCGGGCGGCCCATCGCATGTACGAGCAATGGCACCCACTGGGGCTTGTAGGAATTATCTCTGCTTTCAATTTCCCTGTCGCAGTATGGGCCTGGAATGCAGCGATTGCCTGGGTTTGTGGAAATGTCTGTATTTGGAAGCCCTCGGAAAAGGCACCAATTTCAGCGATTGCCTGTCAAAAAATTGCCGCGAGTGTTTTCGAGGAAAATAAAATACATCCTGGTGTTTGCAACTTAATAGTAGGTGAGGCTTCCGTGGGGCAGAGACTAAGCGAGGACGGTAGGGTTGCACTGATATCTGCTACCGGATCCACTAGGATGGGAAAAGCTGTAGCAAAAACCGTAGGCGCCAGACTTGGCAAGAACATTCTGGAATTAGGAGGAAACAACGCCATTATCATAAGTAAACATGCAGACCTTGATTTAGTGATCCCTGGCGCAGTATTCGGGGCAGTAGGAACAGCCGGACAGAGATGTACCTCCACCAGAAGGTTGATCATTCACAGTGATGTGTATGATGAAGTAAAAGAAAGAATCACAAAAGCATACGGACAACTCAACATTGGGGACCCTTTAGATGAAAAAAACCATGTAGGCCCGCTGATCGATCAAGGAGCGGTGAAAATGTACGAGGAGGCAATCAGAAAAATCAAAGCAGAAGGAGGAAGTTCCTTGATCGACGGGGAAGTGCTAAGTGGGCCGGAATACACCTCTGGATGCTACGTGAAACCTGCAATTTTTGAGGTTCAGAATCATTTTGAGGTAGTGCAAAACGAAACTTTTGCTCCCATTTTGTATCTCATCAAGTACAATACTATTGAAGAGGCCATTGCAATTCAAAATGATGTACCTCAAGGGCTTTCTTCGGCTATTATGACCACCCATATTCGTGAATCAGAGCTATTTCTATCACATGCAGGATCTGATTGTGGAATAGCCAACGTAAACATTGGAACTTCAGGAGCTGAGATTGGTGGTGCTTTTGGCGGTGAAAAAGAGACAGGTGGTGGAAGAGAATCCGGATCGGATGCCTGGAAAGCCTACATGCGAAGGCAAACCAATACGATAAACTATTCCACAGAACTACCCTTGGCGCAGGGCATTAAGTTTGATATTGCCTAAGTGGTCTTGTGCTGCCGGCAATGGCTGCCATGTTAGGGAGAATCGGCTTTTTACCATGTGACTGCACTCATCATTTCGCTTGAGATACACATACTGATGGTCTTGATTCAACGTTTTGGATAAAGTCCTAGCATTCTTGATATGAAGTACCTCATTGTTCCAGTCTTGCTCTCTACTACGTTTGTTCTACTCGCCCAGCCAACCGTGAGCTTTACATTCGACGATGGGAGTTTGTTTGAGCGCGGCGGTTATGAACTGCAAGAATGGAATGAGATGATTCTCCAGAGCTTGGATGACGCGGAAGTAAAAGCCATGTTCTTCGTGAAAACCCAGGGAATATCGTCTGAAAAAGGGAGGTATCTACTAAAATCTTGGGATGATGGCGGGCACAAAATAGCCAACCATACCCATACGCACCCTTTCTTCAACAGTGAAAAAATCAATGCGGAAGATTTTAGAAGCGAACTCCTGAAAGCTGACCAGCTAATTAAAAACTGCAGCAACTATGTCAAATTCTTCAGGTTTCCGTACTTGAAGGAAGGAAATAGCAGAACTGAGATTGACAGCATAAGACAAATTCTTAAGGACAATGGCTACAGGAATGGATATGTAACAATTGATGCCTCTGATTGGTACATAGATAGCCGATTAAGAAGTAGGTTGAAGGAAAACAAAAAAGCTGAGATTGATGATTTTAAGGCCTTTTACCTTGAGCATCTACTCGATCGTGCGAATTTCTACGAAAAATTATCCTTCAGCTTGACGGGGAGACACATTCCACACACTTTATTGCTACATCATAACTTGGCTGCTGCTCTTTTCCTGGATGATCTAATTGCTATGTTTAAATCTAAAGGCTGGAAGATTATATCTGCAGATAAAGCATACGAGGATCAAATCTTTTTGCATACTCCTGAGTACGCCGGTGAAAGCCTTATTTGGGCGCTGGCAAAAGACTCAGGAAATTACGAGGATCAGCTTAGATATCCCGCTGAAGACAGTAGATATGAAGAAGCACGAATGGATGAACTTGGACTCTAATAAAGTGATAATGAGCTTTTCAAGGAACTACTTCAAAAGATTAGATCGTTACCTATTGCCTTTTTGCTATTCAATTCACTTCGTTCAATTACAAATGATGCTTACCTTTAAATATCAATGAAAAAGATGAAGTTGACTTTTTGTGCTGGACTATTGGCGTTTTTGGGGCTGGCAGGATGCTCCGATTCTCCAGATCCTTTTGAGCCAGAGATAACTGCCGAAGCAAAGCTTTTTTCGCTGGAAGTGCTTCAAACCGACGGTCCCTACATTTTGGAATATGGATTAGCCGAAAAAGAGATCGGCGTAGCAAAATTCTCGCAAGATGGACCCATTGTAAAACTGCGAATTGAGCTGTCAGGAATGACTCCCAACACATTTAAGGCCGTGCACATACACCAGGGTACTGTCAATATCCCTGGAAAGCATTGGAATCGCGGGTCTTTTTACGCTTCATGCGATTCGTTAAGTTTAGGTACATTTTGGGGGCGTCCTTTCATCGGAGATGTTGGGAATGTCAAAATTGATTCAGACGGAAATGGAGTTTTTTCACTTAGCACTGATCTATGGAGTATAAATTCAGGGGACGAAAAAGACCTGCTAGGTAAGCCCATTATCATTCATGACCTGCCTCAAGACTTTGTGGAAGAGTGTAACCCTAACCACGATCACAATCACTTGCACACCAATCCAAAAATTGGAGGCGGTACCATAGAGCTATTAAGTGATGTTCCGCTTAATCTTCAAGCTATCGAAGAGCCAAAAGATATGCCTGACTTTCTTATCTGTAGGTGACAGGAAAGCTTTTTCTTGTACCATCGTACCTATCGGGAGACAATGATCTCCAATTTTTGACGCCCCAAGTCTTGGAGGTGGTTTCAAATTGTTCCCACTACTTCGTTGAAAACACAAGATCGGCCAGAAGATTTATCAGTAGCCTAGGGGCTGGTATAGTCATCGATGACCTATCGTTCTACATACTGGACAAGAACAGTTCCTGGGACGATATGTACCCACTTTTTGATCCAATTCGGGAAGGGATGGACATGGCAATCATCTCAGAAGCAGGAGTTCCTTGTCTGGCAGATCCGGGAAATATAGCAGTGACCTTTGCGCATCAAACTGGTATACGTGTAGTTCCGATCCCAGGGGCTTCTTCCATCCAGTTGGCGCTTATTGCGTCTGGCTTCAATGGACAGCAATTCACTTTCCATGGGTACCTTCCCATAGATAAAGCAGAGCGACGCAAGAAGATCCAGGCACTGGAAAGATCGGCGAGGACCGGACACACGCAGTTGTTCATGGAAACACCTTACCGTAACCAAAAATTGCTGGAAGACCTGCTGCACATTTGTATTGGTACTACGCTACTTAGTATCGCAGCAGATGTCACTGGCAGTCGAGAGAAAATTAGTACCAAAAGCATTGCGCAGTGGAAGTCAACCCGTACAGATATTCATAAAATTCCTGCGATTTTCAGTTTTGGTCAGTTTCCCTGATCTGTTTTTAGGTAATCTTCTACATTTGCGGCTCTTTACAATCAACGTCTAAAACTTATGCCGTATTTATTCACCTCTGAGTCTGTTAGTGAAGGTCATCCTGATAAAGTTGCCGATCAAATTTCAGACGCCTTGCTGGACCATTTTCTAGCCTTTGATCCTAACAGTAAAGTGGCTTGCGAGACCATGGTAACGACTGGTCTAGTTGCACTGGCAGGCGAAGTAAAAACCACCGCGTACATTGATGTACAGCAGATTGCGAGAGAAGTGATAAACAAGATCGGATATACCAAGGGAGAGTATATGTTTGACGGAAATTCCTGTGGGGTTCTTTCTGCAATACACGAGCAAAGCCCGGACATCAACCAGGGTGTAGATCGTGCCAACGAGGAAGAGCAAGGAGCTGGAGATCAGGGAATGATGTTTGGCTATGCCACCAACGAGACAGATAACTATATGCCACTTGCACTCAATCTATCTCATAAAATCCTGATGGAGTTGGCAGCTATTCGTAAAGAAGGAAAGGAAATGACCTACCTCCGTCCGGATGCAAAATCTCAGGTAACTATCGAATACGATGATAGCAATACTCCCACAAGGATAGATGCCATTGTGGTTTCTACGCAGCACGATGATTTTGACTCGGAGAGTGAAATGCTGGAGAAGATAAAAGATGACGTGATTAATATCCTTCTTCCTAGGGTAAAGTCTGGACTTAGCGAGCAAAACCAATCGCTATTCAACGACCAAATAAAGTACCACATCAACCCTACCGGTAAATTCGTAATTGGCGGGCCGCATGGAGATTCTGGTCTGACCGGGCGAAAGATCATTGTAGATACTTACGGTGGTAAAGGAGCACATGGAGGTGGTGCGTTTTCAGGTAAAGACCCCTCAAAAGTGGATCGATCAGCTGCATATGCAACGAGGCACATTGCTAAGAATTTAGTCGCAGCAGGGATCGCAGATGAAATCCTGGTACAGGTGTCTTATGCTATTGGCGTTGCGGAACCCATGGGTATCTACGTAAATACCAATGGCACAGCCAAAATTGATATGACGGATGGGGAAATTGCAGAGAAGCTCTCGTCAATTTTTGACATGCGACCTGCCTACATTGTAAAAAGACTCAAGCTGAAAGAACCAATATACTCTGATTCAGCTGCTTATGGACATATGGGTAGAGATCCGGAAACAAAGGTGATCACATTTACAGGCAATGGCGGTGAAGAGATCAAAAAGGAGGTAGAAACTTTCACCTGGGAAAAGTTGGATTTCGTACCCAAGGTGAAAGAAGCATTTGGGATATAACCCAACCTTTTAAGGCTTTGCCTTTTCAGTTGAGAAGTTAAGAAGTAAGCTTCACTAGTAAGGCTACCAATTTATCCTTTTTCATTTGCTGAAAGTGCTTGGCTTTCTCTTTAGGTGTCATGCGCTGCAAATCCTTGGCAAAGTCAGCGCCCAGCATCGCTGTATTTTGGTCCTCCGGTACACCAAAAATCTCCACCTCTTCTATGGCTGATTTTATAAGTTCACTCCCCTTAAGTTTTGCAGTCTCGATGGGTTTGTAATTCGAATTGCTATCTCGCAGCATCCAACTGCTGTAGTCAATTTTAAGCTGCTCTATTTGCTTTGCACGGGCGTCGGCAATTCCAAAAACTCGCTGAAGTACGGCAGTTGCGCCCGTCTTCCAAGCTTCTAAGTCAAAATTTGGTTGGTCAAGCTTTTCAATTTGTTTTGATAATAGTGCTATGTATTTGGATTTCATAAGTTCTCCGGTGTGTCTCAACATGAAGATAGCCAATCTTTAAGAAGCCATTAGGATAAAGTTGATACGGGAAAAGTATCAGCGGATAAAGTCTCCGGATGAATTATAGGATGTTTAACGAGACGTAAAAAACTTTATCCATTCTTTGCAGGTTCCTTGTTCTCTAGGCCACTTAGGCCCAAAAATGGTATAATTTTACGCACATGATCGAAAGATATTCTCAGGCAGCAAGACTCTCCCAGATAAGCCATTGTCAATATCTGCTGCACGTGCATCATTGCGTCTGTCCTGAGATAGTGCATTAGTCCTTTTTGACCAGGATCGTCAACTAGAGACTGGTCAAAGAAGAAATCAAATAAGTGAGATCGTTTGGCAACAAAAGCCCATCCTCTTTCAAGAAAAAATTAATCAGAGAAGTATTTAGCATATGCTGAAAATAGCCATACAAAAAAGTGGCCGACTAAATGAAAAGAGTTTAGCGCTCCTTGCGGAATGTGGAATTAAAATCGCAAAGGGCGGAAAACTGATGTCCAGAGCATCCAATTTCCCGCTGGAAGTCTTCTACCTCAGGGATGACGATATTCCGCAATACGTGGCAGAAGGGGTTGCAGATATTGGCATTGTAGGTGAAAATGAATACCTGGAGAAAAATGAAAAAGTAGAAGTTATCAGTAAACCAGGCTTTTCCAGATGCAGGTTATCCCTAGCCATCAAAAGAGAAGAAAACTACACAGGGCTATCGTGGTTTGAAGGAAAAAAGATCGCAACCAGTTACCCTGTGATCCTTAGCAACTTCTTAAAAGAGCAAAGCGTAAATGCAACTATCGAAGAAATCAGCGGTAGTGTGGAAATCGCGCCGAGTATCGGATTAGCTGAAGGAATTTTTGATATAGTAAGTACAGGCAGTACCCTGCTGGCCAATGGGCTCAAAGAGGTAGAAGTAGTACTAAAAAGTGAAGCAGTACTGATCGCTACTCCACATCTTGACGAGGGAAAGCAGGACATCCTTGACAAAATTTTGTTCAGGATGAAAGCAGCAAATGATGCAAAACAGAATAAATACATCTTACTGAATGCCCCGAAGGAGCAAGTGGAAAAAATTATCGCGGTGCTACCAGGGATGAAAAGTCCTACTGTGCTACCCTTGGCGCAGCCTGGATGGAGTAGTGTTCATAGCGTAATTCAAGAAGAGGATTTCTGGGAGGTAATTGATCAGTTGAAAGAACTCGGGGCTGAGGGAATCCTTGTTTGCCCTATAGAAAAGATGATTATATGATTCGATATACCTACCCTCAGGAGACCAATTGGCCTTCTCTCTGTAGCCGCCCTACTTTTGATCTTTCAGAATTAGAGGAAAAGGTCAAGTCAATCCTTCTTGAAGTAAAAGTAAGAGGGGATAAAGCACTGTTGGAATTTGGACAGAAGTTTGACAATGTTAGCCTCGCATCTGTGGTAAAAGACATTCAGCCACAGGGATATACAATCGATGAAGAACTGGGGCAAGCCATCAAAATTGCCAAAACCAATCTAGAGAAATTTCACACCTCTCAGAAGGAATCTCCAAGGAAGATTGAGACCACAACGGGAGTTACTTGCTGGAGGAAAAGTCTTGCGATTGAAAATGTCGGGCTTTACATTCCAGGCGGCTCTGCCCCCTTGTTTTCGACTTTGCTAATGCTGGCAATACCGGCTCAAATTGCAGGCTGCAAAAACATAGTGGTATGCACACCCCCCACAAAAGACGGTGAGCTAGACGAAACCATCGCCTGGACTTGTCAGCTACTGGGCATCAACAGGATCTATTTGGTTGGAGGGGCTCAGGCTGTAGCAGGGATGACTTTTGGGACGGAATCGATCCCCAAAGTGGACAAAATTTTCGGACCTGGAAATCAGTTTGTCACTGCTGCTAAGCAACTCGCTCAGAATTATGGAGTAGCTATTGATATGCCAGCGGGCCCTAGCGAAGTGCTCGTCATTGCCGACCATACTGCCAATCCTGCATTTGTAGCGGCTGACCTGCTATCGCAAGCCGAGCACGGTCCCGACAGTCAGGTGGTGCTTGTAAGTAATGATGGGCAATTGGTATCGAAAGTTGAAGAAGAAGTTGAGCGACAAGTCGCTCTGCTACCGAGAAAATCCATCGCCTTGAAGGCTTTAGAAAATAGCCAAAGCGTCTTGCTAAGATCAACTGAAGATTGTGTGAAGTTCAGCAATATTTACGCTCCTGAGCATCTGATCATTGCAACAGAAGGAGCAGAGGAACTTGGAGAACAAATTACGATTGCAGGCAGTGTGTTTTTAGGGCACTGGAGTTGTGAAAGTGCAGGAGATTACGCCAGTGGCACAAACCATACGCTACCTACCAATGGCTATGCAAGAAATTACAGTGGCGTGTCTTTAGATAGCTTTGTGAAAAAAATCACGTTTCAGAGACTAAGCGAAGAAGGAATAAAATCAATTGGTCCTGCCGTAGAAAAAATGGCGGAAGCAGAACAGCTCATTGCGCATAAAAACGCTGTGACAGAAAGGCTGAATGCCCTCTGATTACAGATCTTATGAGATCGGCAGGAGGAACTCTGGTTTTATTGCCTTGGCTAGAAATTGGTAAAATGTAGACGCCACATTAATGTCATTTAAACTTGAAAATATTGTCCGCGAAAATGTAAAGGCTTTACAGCCTTATGCCAGTGCCAGAAACGAGTTTAATGGCATTGCAGAAGTTTCACTTGACGCGAACGAGAACCCTTTCGGATTTGGTTTGAATCGCTATCCTGACAGTTCTCTTAGGAAGCTAAAGAAGGCATTCTCAGATTTTAGAAACGTAGATCAAAACCGACTGATCTTCGGGAACGGAAGTGACGAGATTATAGATCTTTTGATAAGAGCTTTCTGCGAACCTGGACTTGACCAGATCCTGACTTTCCCGCCGACATTCGGCATGTATTCAGTTTCTGCAGCAGTGAACAATGTTGAAAATCTTCAGATTCCTCTAAAAGCCAATTTTCAAGTAGATGAGGAACAAGTGAGGACACTGCTTCACAGCGAAATATTAAAACTCATCTTCTTCTGTTCACCGAATAATCCTACAGGAAACCAGATGAGCGTGGATTTTATCAAGGAAACTTGCGGATTGTTCAAAGGAATAGTAGTGGTAGATGAAGCCTACGTTGATTTTTCCGGAGGTTCGCTAGTACACGAGCAATTCCCAAATCTTTTCATCTTACAGACCTTTAGCAAAACGTTTGGACTGGCTGGAGCGAGGCTCGGAGTAGGAATTGGAACAAAAGACACCATTAGTGTACTCGATAAGATCAAGCCTCCTTACAATATCAATTCACTTACGGAACAACAAGGTCTTGCAGTCTTACAGCGACCGGAACTTATTCGCTCTCAGATTGAGATTCTGAAAAAAGAGAAAGACAAACTTGAAACCAATCTTAAGAAATTGAATCAGGTGAAAAAGGTATATCCTTCTGATGCGAATTTCTTATTGGTCCATTTTGAGGATGCTGAGGCAACTTACGACGCGCTCCTCTCAAAGGGAATAGTAGTCAGGAATCGCTCCAGACAAGTAGCGGATACATTGCGAATCACGATTGGCACGCCAGAGGAAAATGATCGGCTACTTGCAGCGCTAGAGGGAAGAGAAGAGCAAAGTGACGGTAGGGTAGGTCATTGTTTGCGCACTACCTCAGAGACAAAGATCGCAGTGCACGTCAACCTCGATGATCCTTCAGGGGCTGCTATCACCACTGGAATCGCCTTTTTTGATCACATGCTGGATCAAATTGCCCGTCACGGTAGCATAGGTCTTAAAGTGCAGGTTGAGGGCGACCTACACATAGACCCGCACCACACCATTGAGGATACAGCGCTGGCCCTGGGAAGCGCCTTTGATGATGCACTTAGAGATCGTCGCGGGATGGAACGATATGGCTTTTTACTTCCTATGGATGATTCATTGGCCCAGGTAGCCATAGATTTTGGTGGCAGGCCTTGGCTAGAGTGGGATGCCGAGTTTAGTGCAACGCATGTTGGAGAAATGCCCACCGAAATGGTGTCTCATTTTTTCAAGTCATTTTCGGATACTGCTAGGTGTAATCTAAACATCAAAGTAGAAGGAGAAAATGACCACCACAAGATCGAATCTATTTTTAAAGCCTTTGCAAGGGCAATAAAAATGGCTGTGAAGAAAGATGCCAGCGGCTCACTTCCTTCTACTAAAGGAGTACTCTAGAAATGAATCGTCTAAGCTTCTAGAAAAAACAAAATAGCGTGATCTCAATCGTAAAATACAATGCTGGAAACATACGCTCTGTAAAAAATGCACTGGATCGGCTGGGTGTAGATTCCAATCTCACAGATGATCCTGCCGAACTAAAGGCAGCTGATAAAGTGATTTTTCCAGGTGTGGGAGAGGCCAGCACTGCCATGAAATACCTAAGTGACCGAGGGCTGGATCAGGTGATAAAAAATCTAGAACAGCCTTTTCTAGGAATCTGCCTAGGTATGCAGCTAATGTGCAAGCATTCTGAAGAGAATGACACACCTTGTTTGGGGATTTTCGATGTACATGTGAGGCGGTTTCCCAAGACTGGCCTAGTGCCGCATATGGGGTGGAATAGCTTTACAAAGGTCCGTGGGGCTTTATTCAACAAAATAGAGCCAAATAGCGATATGTATTTTGTACATAGCTACTACGCTGAAATTAGCGAATCAACGATAAGCACTACTGATTATCTGATCCCTTTTACCTCAGGGCTGCAAAGGGACAACTTTTACGGTGTGCAATTCCACCCCGAAAAAAGCGCTGGAGTAGGGCAACAGCTACTTGAAAACTTTCTCGCACTCTGATTTAGGTTTATAAAAAGAAATGAGAGCATGCGACTAATACCGGCCATAGATATTATAGAAGGTAAGTGTGTGCGGCTTACTAAAGGTGATTACAGCACAAAAAAAATCTACAACGAGGATCCACTGGAAGTAGCAATGAAATTTGAAGATGCTGGTCTTTCTTATCTGCATTTGGTTGATTTGGATGGTGCTAAAGCTAAGCACATTGTAAACTGGAAAGTGCTGGAAAAGCTTGCGAATAAAACAGCGCTCCAAATTGATTTTGGAGGCGGATTGAAATCGGATGAAGATTTGCGTATTGCTTTTGAAAGTGGTGCCAAGCAGATTACCGGTGGGAGTATTGCAGTTAAAGAACCTGCACTATTTGAAAAGTGGATCATGGCATATGGCCCGGAAAAAATTATTTTGGGAGCAGATACTTCAGATGGAAAAATTTCAGTTTCTGGTTGGCAAGAATCATCCGATCAGGAACTTGATCAATTTATTTCCGAGTACCAAAATAAGGGCATACAGTACGTGATTTGCACCGACATCTCAAAAGACGGAATGCTTGAAGGTCCCTCCATAGATCTGTACCAGTCCATTCTAGAGAAAAATCCAGATTTAAAATTGATCGCAAGTGGTGGAGTATCATCGATGGAAGACCTAGAAAATCTCAGTGAAAATGGACTGGAAGGGGCGATTATCGGAAAAGCGATCTACGAAGGAAAAGTCAGCCTGCAAGAACTCAGGGATTTTCACGCCCACTAGCTTCCTTTGCCCTTAAGTCAGAAAAAGATCATCCGAATTATGTACCTCCCATGAACTTCAAAAAAAGAATCATTCCCTGCCTCGACATTAAAGATGGGCAAACTGTAAAAGGAGTGAATTTCGTGGATATCCGGCAAGCTGGAGATCCAGTGGAGCTAGCAAAAAGGTATGTACAGGAAGGAGCCGATGAATTAGTATTTCTGGATATAACTGCAACAGTAGACGGTAGAAAGACCTTTGCTGCACTGGTAGAAAAAATTGCTAAGGAGATAAATATCCCATTTACAGTGGGTGGAGGGATTGCTTCCGTTGAGGATGCAGCAATTTTGGTACAAGCAGGTGCAGATAAGGTAAGTGTAAATTCTGCAGCAGTGCGAAGACCTGATTTAATTAAAGAAATTGCGGATGAATTTGGTAGCCAGTTTGTGGTGGTTGCCATAGATGCAGGATTGGTTGCACAGAATTGGAAGGTTTTTGTAAAGGGAGGAAGGGAAGTCACTGATTTAAGCGTTTTTCAGTGGGCCAAAACGGTGGAACAATTGGGCGCTGGAGAGATATTACTTACTTCAATGGAACACGATGGCACTAAGTCTGGCTTTGCAATTGAGCTCACTTCCAAGATCGCTGATTCACTCAGCATCCCGATCATTGCATCCGGAGGTGCAGGAGCGATTGATCATTTTAGCGACATATTCTCAAAGACCCAAGCGACTGGCGGATTGGCTGCCAGTATTTTCCATTTTGGAGAAATTCCCATTCCAGCGCTAAAAAAAGCGCTAAGAGAAAATCAAATCCCAGTAAGAATATGAAATTAGAACTCATTCCGGCGATTATTCAGCATGCCCAAACCAATCAGGTCCTGATGCTTGGATACATGAACGATGAAGCACTGGAAAAAACCAAATCCGAAGGTAAGGTTACTTTTTACAGTAGGTCAAAGCAACGGCTGTGGACCAAAGGAGAAACGTCTGGAAATTATCTACATCTCGTAAGCATTGAGGAAGATTGTGATCAGGACACTTATCTCGTGAGAGTGCTCCCAAAGGGACCAACCTGCCACACGGGCTCTTACACTTGTTTTGGCGAGAAGTCCCCACTCGGTTTTTTACATGAGCTCCAGGAAATCATAGAAAATCGGAAGTCCGAGCAAAAAAGTGATTCTTACACAGCCTCACTGTTCCAAAAAGGAACCAAGAAAATTGCCCAAAAAGTGGGCGAAGAAGCTACCGAAGTAATCTTAGAGGCCATGGATGAAAAGAAGGATCTACTAGTAGAGGAGTCTTCTGATTTACTTTTCCACCTCTTGGTCTTGCTATCGGATCGGGGATTAAGCCTTCTCGATGTTGAAAAGAAGCTAATGGAACGGCATTTGAAAAAACCCTGAACCAAATTATTCTTACCGAGTATCCCAGAGCAGAACCAGAAAATTTCACCTCGCTACAGTGGCAGTGGATCAGCTATCACTAAAAACAAGCTCTGAACAACTACTTTCTGGGCATTGTGCGAAAAACCAAGTCCCAGAGAGGAGAGGAAACACCGAAGGCCCTTTCCGGCTCTTTATAGTGGTGAATGCCATGATGCACCCACAAAATCTTCCAGAAATTCTTGGGCGGACGAAAAGCATGAATCATGAAGTGCACCCATAAATAAGAAGCGTATCCAATCAGAAAACCAGGAAGAAATGCAAAGACCAGATTTCCCAAAATCAATTTGTACAAGAAGAAAAAACCTGTTGAAAGCAGCAGGCTAAGAGGAATAGGCATGGCGAGGCGGTCTTTATCCTTGGGATAATCGTGATGAACACCATGTATTGTGTACGCAAGCTTTTTAGCATTTTCTGTTTTGGGTGGAAGATGAAATAAAAAACGGTGCATGACATATTCCACCAAAGTAAACGTAAGTAGACCTGCCAGAAATAGTAGCGGCGCGGTGACCGCATTAAGGTAATTCTGCAGAAGCCCATAAACCATTAAACCAGTTGAAATGAGAAAAAACAGGACTAGCGGCACTGAAATGTGTGTTCTTGTAAGCTTCTCTAAAAGTTTGTTTTTAAAGAGGGATTTAGTGCCTTTGGTGTGAGGATTATTTTTCAGTTCCATAGCAGATCCAGCGTTTCCAAAATAAAAATAGAATAAAAACCGGTAAGACTTATGGTTCCTACGATATTGCGAGCCGATGGTTTTCTACCACTAAATCATAGTATGCTTCATACTTTGGCAAAATCATATTTATATCAAATTCCTTGGCTCTTTTGAGTGCCCCAGCTTTAAATCTTCCGAGATTTTGCTGGTCCAAAATAGAGATTGATTTGGAGACCATATCTTCCACATCACCCACTTTGCAAACATAGCCAGACTTGCCGTGTAGATTCAATTCTGGAATTCCACCCGCGTCCGACGACACCACTGGGACTTCACAAGCCATTGCTTCAAGGGCAGCAAGACCAAAGCTCTCTTTCTCCGAGGGCATAAGAAATAGATCACTTACAGATAAAACCTCCTCTACTGCATCAAGCTTTCCAAGAAACCTGATGTCTTCAGTACATATTTCTCGTGCTTTATCTTCCATCTTTTTTCGCTCAGGTCCATCCCCAATCAGCAATAGTTTGGAAGGAATTACTTTTTTCAGTTCACAAAAAACGTCCAGCACATCCTCGACCCTTTTTACTCTCCTAAAATTTGAAGTGTGTATAACAAGCTTTTCATCATTAGGACAAATGGCCTTTTTAAAATGGTCTTTCGCCTGCTTTTTAAACCTATCTAGATCAATAAAATTGGGAATCACTTCAATTTCCCTGGTAATATCAAAATGCTCCTTTGTGTCCTTTTTTAGATCCTCTGAAACTGCAGTAACACCATCCGACTGGTTTATCGAAAAGGTAACCACCGGCTCATTGGTAGCATCTTTTCCAACAATAGTGATATCTGTACCATGTAGTGTTGTAATAAACGGAATATCCCTACCCTTGGAGTGTAAGATTTGTCTTGCCATATAAGCTGCCGATGCGTGCGGCACAGCGTAATGAACATGCAGTAGATCAAGACCTTCGTTTAGAACCACATCCACCATCTTAGAAGCCAGCGCCAGCTCATATGGAGCATACTGGAATAGCGGATAAGACTTCACATTTACCTCGTGATAGAACAGATTGGGATTAAATACATCTAGCCTGGTAGGTTGCGAATATGTGATAAAGTGGATTTGGTGGCCTTTTTTTGCCAGTGCTTTCCCCAACTCTGTGGCAACAACGCCACTACCCCCGAAGGTGGGATAGCATACAATTCCTACTTTCATATAAAATCAGTGTTACTTGAAAAAAGCGACAGCATTTGCGCTGTTTTTGAATTAGAAAAACTTACCAAGATTGCAGTTTAGCACAATAGCTGCGAAAAAGAAGACCTTTTTCCAACTATTTTATATGAAACATGGTCAATAAACAAGCTAGGTTTATAATTGTATCTGGGCAAGCCTTAAGTCAGCTTAGTTTGCCAAATCAAAAAAGCCCAGACTAATTAAAAAAACTTACACACCTCAAATACGCAATATGATATAGACCTCTACGTTTAACAACTTGGTGAATTACATGAGAAAATCGACATTGAACGATAGTGAACTACTATCGAGCTATATCGCAGGAAACGAAGAGGCTTTTGAGGAATTATTGACCCGTCATAAAGATCGGGTTTTTACCACTATTTATTTGATTGTAAAAGACAGGTACACTGCAGAGGACCTCATGCAAGAGGTTTTCATAAAAGCAATTCGTACGATCAAGTCAGGTAAATACAATGAAGAAGGAAAGTTTCTGCCGTGGATCTTACGTATAGCGCACAACCTATCAATCGATTATTTCCGAAAGTCTAAACGCTATCCTACCATCATTATGGAGGATGGGAGCAGTGTTTTCAACAGTTTAGATTTTTCAGAGAAGTCCATTGAAGACGAGCAGATCAAGCAAGACACCTACAATTTATTAAAAGCGTACATTAAGGATCTGCCTGATTCGCAGCGAGAAGTTTTGGTAATGCGGCATTATATGCAAATGAGCTTTCAAGAAATTGCGGAAGCAACTGACGTAAGCATCAACACTGCTCTGGGTCGAATGAGGTACGCTCTAATCAATTTGCGCAAAAAATTTGAGCAAACACAGAAGGCTTATGACAAAAATTTTTACAGAAAATGATCTCCTCAGGTACTTATATGATGAGGTAAATGAAGATGAGCGCTTAGCGTTCAGGAAATGGCTGAATTCAACAAAGACGGATCTTCACCAAAGATTTTCGGAATTGGTTGAAGCAAAATCAAAGATGGATGCTTTTGAAATAAAAGCCCCTGATGATGTGATATCAAGGATCCTGTATACCTCGCAAAATTTGCAATCTGCATAGAGGTATTCGAATTCTTAATAAGAGCTACCCTGCGAACGATTTTAAAAAAATCGTTCGCAGGGTTTTTTGCTTAAGAGAAGCATTGTCGCAAGTAGTTATCTAAACCTTCATTCCAATATTATTAAAAGCAAGGGCTCCGGTAGCCTCCCTTAGAAACTCCTTAGCTCCTTTATAGCCAGCAATGCAACCTTGTTCACCACGCTTGCATCTAAGCTGAGTATGAACACTACTGAGTTGAAAATAGTACGGAAGCGAACACTTCAAAGTTATTAATTACCTTAAAAACTCTGATTATCAATAGCTTAACATTGTTGGCATATTTTTAGAACTATGCCTCTTCACTAACATCTACACCAAGCATGCTTAAAAACTTTTTCAAAATCACATTTAGGAATTTCAGTAAGAACAAATCCTACGTATTGATCAATCTGCTAGGACTAGGGATGTCTCTTGCCTGCTGTATAGTTGGGTATCTCAATTCTAAGTACTCCATCAATTTTGACAAAAACCACCTAAATCACGAGCGAATATTCAAAGTGCATGCGTACAAGGCGGTACAAGATGACCAAGTGCAGATGGGCATCACTCCTTTGCCGCTAGGAGGTCAATTTAAAGACCGGTATTCTTCTATCATAATGAGTTCGCGCTACGCAAGCAGTGGCTTGGTATTGAAGAAAGACTTAAAAGTGTTTGATCAGAACATAGGCTTTGCAGAAGACGATTTTCTGGAAATGTTCACCTTTCCATTGAAGTACGGTAGCAGGTCTGCATTGCAAGATCCCAGCAAGATTTTACTTCGTGATGAAATTGCACAGAGCTATTTTGGTGATATAAATCCGACCGGAGAAACCATCTACCTCATCGATGATGATGGCGTGCAAGTTCCTATGACTGTAGGTGGGGTTTTCGAAAAAATACCTAGAAACTCATCAATCCTATTTAGTGGGCTTACGCATCTCGATAATTACTTCAGGATAAATAAAATCGAAGTAAATGACTGGTCCAGACTTATTGCCGGAACTTTTGTTATGACCAGCGGAGAAGAACCGCCCAGTAGTTTCATAGACGACCTCAACCAGAATTACATCAGCATCCAGAATGAATCTCGTCAAGACTTTCGCTTTTCAAAATACTACCTTGTTCAGTTAACTGATCTAGGCTCACACGTTACTAATATGGCCTACAATTGGCTCAATGAGCCTCCGCCACCCCCTGCAGTGGTTGTTCCTTTTATGATGGCGGGGCTTATGTTGCTAATTGCCTGCTTCAATTTCACAAATACTTCTATCGCGATTTCCAGTAAGCGGCTAAAGGAAATCGGGATAAGAAAGGTTATGGGCGGGAGCAGGAAACAGCTTATCGCACAATTTATGGGCGAAAATCTTGTGCTGTCATTCCTATCTATGCTAGTGGCTGTTCTCTTTGCTCTGTTTTTAGTCCCAATGTACAATGCACTGTGGGAGTTCATTGACATCAGCTTGAATTTGGTGAAAGACATAGAACTGTATGTGTTTTTACTCGGGCTGTTGGTGCTTACTTCTGTGATTGCCGGCGGGTATCCATCGCTTTACATCAGTCACTATCAGCCGGTCAAAATTCTCCGAGGAAGTCTGGCACTAGGAGGAACCAATTGGTTTTCAAAAACTCTATTAGGCCTTCAATACATGCTTACCATCATCGCATTGATCTCCAGCCTGGCGTTTGCTAACAATGCTAATTATCAGGCAACCGTGGACATTGGTTTTGAAAAGGAGAATATTCTAGGTGTGCGTGTAAACTCCATGTCTGAATATGAAAACTACATGAATCTGGTGCAATCAGATCCCTCAGTGGAACGTGCAGTAGGCAGTTCAAATCATATCGGTTGGTGGCATTCCATTAGAAATGTAAAAGCTGAGGATAAAGAAATCGAAGCATCCCTACTTTGGTTGGGCATCAACTATGCGGAGATCATGGATCTGGAAATTTTGCAAGGACGCTACTTCGATCCAGAACTGTATGATTACGACCGTGAAAGCTCAGTAATCGTGAATGAGGAAATGGTGAAAGCCATGGATTGGGAAGAACCGCTAGGCAAGGTAATCGTGGTACAAGACACCATTAGATTAAATGTGGTGGGCGTAATGAACAACTTTTATCAGTTCGGCTTTTTTGAGCCCGTCTTGCCATCTGCATACCGACTTTGCGCAAAGGACGCGATGAATTTCGTGGTGATCAAAAGCAATGCAAATCCAACTACCTTTTATGATGAAATGGAAGCAAAATGGTACGAAGTAGTACCTACAAAACCTTTTAATGCACAATTTCAATCCGAAGCGGTAGATCAATTAGTATCTGTAAATCGCAACATTATGAAGATGTTTGTCTTCCTGGGACTGCTTGCTCTATTGCTTTCGAGTATTGGTCTCTACACGCTCGTCTCTCTCAATATGATCAAAAAAGTGAAGGAGATAGGTGTACGTAAAGTACTCGGCGCTACACTGAACCAAATACTTGTGTTAATGAACAAGCAGTTTTTTTGGTTGTTGCTAATTTTTACTGTGATCGGTGCGGTGCTGTCGTACTTAGCCATCGATGCATTAATGGCCTCAATCTTTACATTGTACCAGACCTTAACGCCGCTGACGGTACTGGTTCCATTTGTATCCCTACTGGCAATTGCAATAGGACTCGCATCTATACGTATATTCAAAACGGCAAATCAAAATCCTGTTACGTCGCTTAGGTACGAATAGCCTTCACATAACTAGATGGAGCAGGCCTTTCTACTTTTCCTGATTAGCATACTCAAGACGGCTGCCAACAGATAGTAGGAAAGGAAGTGTGTCCATGCGCATGGACTGCTGAAGCGTCAGCGTGTGGGCACCGGAACTGGAGAATCTGTAGCCTTCAAGTAACAAGACTTGATGATCGAATAGATCGCCTAAACCGCTTCCTAAAGGGGCACCGGATTTAGCATCAAAAAAAAGTGTTTCTTTGAGCTCCTCAGCTAAGATGCGATCAGAAGAATCTTTTAGTGAATATTGAAAGTAAAGATTGTAATAAGGGTAGCTCGATCCGTTCCGAAATGTGGCAAACAAATTATAGCTGCGGGAAGTGTCTTCTACTTGAAAAGTAAATCTTTGCAAGGAATCAAGATGCCAGTAAGCATCACCTAGATCGCTGTAATCCTCGTAAACCCTCGCGGAATCACATGCCGAGAGTAATAAAAAACCTAAAACCCAAAGCAGAAAGGGGCTATATCGAGTTTTGAATTTCTTTTCCATTAAAACCTCCATGCAAACCAAATATATAGCGAATCACAGCAGGTTTGAAACTAAAAACCTACATCTTAGACGCTCTTCATTATTCTAAATTCCCAATTCTGAGGTTGAATCGCATTTCACAGATGTATGTGACAGTGCTCAGAGATCTTTATTCAAAAAAGGAGCCGTCAGATTCTTGATTCTTTTCTACTGAGGATAACACCAAGCTCTCAGGCTTAAGTCCACTACTATTCATTTCCAGAATCTCATGAACCCGGGTCACATCTACCGCATACCAGCCAGTATCGTCCTCATATTCAAACCACATGATCTTACGAAAGATGTCTGTCTTTTGCAGGCGTGCAGGGCCTCTTTTAGTGAGTAGCGGCTTTTCCAGTTGTGGGATGTCTTGCAATGCATCTTTGTAAGTGTCTAGCTCATAGTTTAAGCAACACTTAAGCCTGCCACACTGTCCAGCCAATTTTTTGGGGTTAAGAGATAGGTTCTGATAGCGAGCTGCGGTGGTACTTACATTTTTAAAATCTGTGAGCCATGTAGAGCAGCACAATTCCCTTCCACAGTCACCTAAACCTCCAATCCTGGCAGCCTCTTGCCTCACACTGATCTGTCTCATATCGACTCTAATGTGAAATTCAGCGGCCAGCACTTTGATGAGCTCCCTGAAATCCACTCGCTCATCTGCCGAATAAAAGAAAGTTGCCTTAGATCCGTCTGCCTGAAACTCCACATCTGTAAGTTTCATTTCCAGCGAAAGTCGCCTGATGATTTTTCTGGTCCGGTACATGATCGACTCTTCTCGGGCCTGTACCTGTTTCCACTTTTCCAGGTCAGCATCTGTTGCTTTTCTGTAGATCGGGCGTGCCTCTTCGTCTTTCCTTTTCTTTTTGGCCATTTGCAAAGGCACCAAGTCTCCTTGCATGGAGACATAGCCAATATGATATCCATGAGGCACGTCTACCACTACAGTATCGCCAATAAACAACTCCAAAGACTCGTGATTACGAAAGAAGTCCTTACGGCCGTTTTTGAAGCGAACTTCCAGAAGTTCGTTTTTAGCGGTGACCTGATCATCCATATTGGCCAGCCAATCAAAAACATTAAGTTTATTGCATCCCCCGGATATACAGTATCCGTTGCTTTTGCACCCTGTTGGCTTTCCTGTTCCACAACTGCCACACCCCATCCTTCTAAGCTACTATTTCTTCTTCGTATTTCCTGCTATTTAAGTAAGTAAGATTTTACTCAACAGTGGCAGATTGGTACTACTGACCGAGTGCTTTTAGGTCAAATCCAATGTCACTACGAAATTTCTTACCCTCCCACTGGACTGCTTCGCCTCCTGCATAGGATTTACTAAGCGCCTCTGCGAGATTCTTGCCTAACCCCGTCAACGCAATGACTCTACCTCCGTCAGTAATTAGATTCCCGTCCTGTTTTTTGGTGCCCGCATGAAAAGGCAATACCGATTTGGCATCCTCGATCTTGATCTCATGACCTTTTTCATAGAATTCAGGGTATCCCCTGCTCACGTACACCACGGTACTGGCCGTGTACCTTTCATATTCAATCTCTGTATCGATTAACCTTTGATCAGCAGCAGCAATCAAGAGTTCAAGGAAATCTCCTTTGATGCGCGGAAGTATCACTTCAGTCTCAGGGTCTCCAAGTCGCACATTGTACTCAATCACGTAAGGATTTCCCCCCACACTCATCAATCCAAAAAAAATAAAGCCGCAGAAATCGATGCCCTCTTTCTTAAGCCCGTCAATGGTTGGCTTTATGATGGTTTTATTCACTTTTTCTTTGAAGGCCCTGTCCGCAAAAATGACCGGAGATACAGCACCCATCCCGCCGGTATTCAACCCTGTATCTCGCTCGCCAATTCTTTTGTAATCTTTTGCTTCTGGCAAAATTCGATAGTCTTCACCGTCAGTTAGCACAAAAAACGAGACCTCTATCCCTTTTAAAAATTGCTCCAAAAGCACTTTTTCACTAGCCGCACCAAACTTTCTTTCTTCAATCAACTGCCTGAGTGCTGCCCTGGCCTCATTTAGCTCTTCAGTGATTATCACGCCTTTACCTCCGGCCAAACCATCTGCCTTTAGCACGTAAGGGGGATCCAACCGCTCCATATATTTGAGTGTATCTTCAAGGTTTTCGGCTGTCACCGTACGGGATTTGGCGGTCGGGATACCGTACTTTTCCATGAAGTTTTTGGCATACTCTTTACTACCTTCCAATTGCGCGCCGGCAGCACCCGGCCCCACTATTTTTAGATCCTTTAAGGAATCATGAGTGCGTAAAAAATCTACGATCCCCATTACCAGCGGATCCTCTGGCCCTACTACCACAAGGTCTATGGCCTGCTGCTGGATAGCACCCAAAACCTCCTCAAACTTTTTAAGATTGATAGGTAGGTTGGTCGCAACCTGATCGGTACCTCCATTTCCAGGGGCCACAAATAAATTCCCACATTTTGGGCTCTGTTTGACTTTCCACGCTAAGGCATGCTCACGGCCGCCTGCTCCGAGGATTAAAATGTTCATCATTAGGTTGCGGTTTGTTCCCGCGAATTTGTTCGGAAATACCTTTTTTTCAAAGACCTAGATGCTAATGCGCATACTCGGACATAAATTTTACACGCATCAGACGAACCTCATCCTCCGAGTAGTATTCGCTAAGTTCATCCATGGCTTCTGAAAGGCTATCTGTGTCTGCACTAAGAAAGTAGTCGTATATATCGTCTTGCCGGTCATCGTCCAGCAACTGATCAATATAGTAATCTATATTAAGTTTGGTGCCTCCGTAGCATATATTTTCCACCTCTTCGATCACCTGCTCATAACTCATGTTTCTAGCATCTGCAATCTCCTCAAAATCCATCTTCTGGTCAATGTGTTGAATGATGTAGATCTTGTTTGCTGACTTTTTACCGGACGATTTCACCAGTACGTCAGAGGCTGTAATAATGTCATTTTCATCAACATAATCCTCGATGAGGGATAGAAAAGGTTTACCGAATTTCTTTGCCTTACTTTCACCTACTCCTACTATCTGCTTTAGATCATCCATGGATGTAGGGTATAAAGTCGCCATTTCCTCCATGGATGGATCGCTGAAAATTACGTAAGGTGGAATATCTTCTTTATGCGCAATTTCTTTCCTAAGGGCCTTGAGCATGCCGAATAGCACTTTATCGTAGGCAGCAGAATTTACCGGCACACGATCACTTTCCTCTTCTTCACCTTCGGTCTCGTATTGATGATTTTGGGACAATTTATGCGAGTAGGGGTCAGCCAGGAAGCGGTGACCTTTATCAGAAACTTGATAAACAGAAGGGTTTTCAATGTCCTTCTTAAGGAATTCATGCAACAGTGTTTGCCTAATCATGGCCTTCCAAAACTCCTCGTCTTTGTTGATTTCTTTCCCTTTACCAAATACGGTCAATTGATCATGGCTGTAGCTTTTGACATGCTGGGTAGAGCGTCCTACAATTACTGAAGAAAGGTGATTTAGATCGAAACGCTCCGAGGTTTGGCTTACTGCTGAAATCACTATTTTGATGATCTCTGAACCTTCAAACTGCTCTTTGGGATGCACACAATTATCACATTGCCCACAGTTTTCCACGGTAAACTCTTCACCGAAATAGTGAAGTAGCTGCTTTCTGCGGCAAATAGCCGATTCTGCATAGGATGCCATCTCATCCAGCAAAAGGCGCGCATTCTCGCGCTCTGTTACCGCTTTATCTTTATTGAATTTCTCAAGCTTAAGAATGTCGTTATGAGAATAGAACATCAGGCACCTGCTGTCAATGCCGTCGCGCCCAGCCCTGCCAGTTTCCTGATAATATCCTTCAATTGATTTCGGTGCATCATAATGGATCACAAACCTTACATCCGGTTTGTCTATGCCCATCCCGAAAGCAATGGTCGCCACGATCACATCAATATCCTCGTTCAAGAACCCATCCTGGTTTTTCATCCGTTCCTTGGCCTCCATCCCAGCATGGTAAGGTGCCACCTTCACGTCATTGACTTTCAGGAACTCAGCAATCTCCTCCACCTTCTTTCTGCTTAGGCAGTAGATAATGCCCGACTCTCCCCTGTGTCCTTTTACAAATTTGATGAGCTGCTTTTTGGCGTCTTTCTTGGGTTTAACCTCGTAGTAAAGGTTTGTCCTGTTAAAAGAAGACTTGAACAACTTGGCATTTGCCATGGAAAGGTTCTTCTGAATATCAAGCTGCACTTTCGGCGTGGCAGTAGCGGTGAGCGCTATCATGGGTATTTGCCCCAACTGTGCAATGATATCTCGGATACGGCGATACTCCGGGCGAAAATCATGACCCCATTCAGATATGCAGTGTGCTTCATCTATGGCTACAAACGAAATATGAGCCTGTCGTAAAAAAAGCACATTTTCTTCCTTTGTGAGCGATTCAGGTGCGACGTAAAGTAGCTTCACTTGGCCACTTATGGTCTCCTTTTTTACTCGCGTACTTTCTGCTTTGGTGAGGGTGGAATTAAGAAAACGCGCATTTACCCCGACAGCATTCATCTGGTCTACCTGATTCTTCATTAATGCAATTAATGGAGAAATGACAATGGCAGTCCCCGCCTGCATGATGGCTGGAAGCTGATAACAAAGCGACTTTCCTGCTCCGGTTGGCATGATCACAAAAGTGTCGTTGGACTGAAGCAGATGAGAAATTATCTCTTCCTGCTTGCCCCTGAATTGATCATAACCAAACACCCTTTTTAGACAGTCCTTGGGACTTGCTTCAATAATACTTTGCATTCAAGTGTTTAAGATGTAAAATAAAAGTTAGCTAAAGTGCGGATACCTACCAAATACAAATTGCTAAGAACTTACTACGTAGATCGCCATGGTGGCAACCTATATTTGCGGCCCACGTTTCACGATTTACCCAGGAAAATGTATGGACACTAATATTCATGTAGTGATTATGGCTGGCGGTAGCGGTACCCGCTTTTGGCCTTACAGCAGAGATGCGCATCCCAAGCAATTTTTAGATGTAATAGGTACTGGCAGATCTCTTTTGCAGATGACCTTTGATCGTTTCTTATCGATTACGCGAGCCGACAAAATTTGGATTGTTTCTAATGATAAATACGGTGACCTCATTAAAGAACAGCTTCCCGAACTTGACGATGATCAAATTTTACTGGAGCCATTAAAGCGAAATACCGCACCCTGCATTGCGTATGCTGCTTACAAAATTAAGAAAAAGGATCCTAGCGCTACGCTTGTCATCAGCCCATCCGACCATGCTATCTTCAAAGAGCAGGAATTCGTCTCAGTGATCCATACTGCAGTATCCGCTGCGGCCCAAGATGATAAGCTGCTTACTATAGGCATACGCCCAAACAGACCAGAAACAGGTTATGGCTACATTCAGTACCACAGCAATCCTGGACAGGAGGTAAAAAAAGTAAAGACGTTCACAGAAAAACCTGAGGCGGACCTGGCGGCCAAGTTTCTGGAAAGTGGCGATTTTCTCTGGAATTCCGGGATATTTATCTGGTCAGTAAGCGCGATAGTGCATGCCTTTGAAAAATACAGTGAAGAAACGGCATCACTATTCTCGGAGGGGGCTTCAAAGTATTTTACCTCTGAAGAAAAAGCGTTTATCAATACTGCATACAGTCATTGCAAAAGCATATCCATTGATTACGCCATAATGGAAAAAGCAGACAATGTTTATGTAGTGCCAGGTGAGTTTGGTTGGTCAGACCTAGGCTCGTGGAACGCATTGCATGAGATCAAAAAGAAAGACGAAGATCAGAATGTCATTGAGGCGAATGCCATCACCTACAATGCAAAAGACAATTACATTAAAGCAAAAAAGGAGAAAGTAGTCGTGGTGCAAGGAGTGGAAGGCTTGCTTGTTGCTGATTTCGATGATGTACTCCTCATCTGTAAGAAAGAAGATTCATCTGTATTCCGGGAATTTATTACGGACGTTCGCACCGAAAAAGGAGAACAGTACATATAAAGTTGCGAAAAGTGGATTGCTCTTTTCAGAGATGGGTAAGCAGATTAACTTCGTCTCGGATTTCGAAATGCAACCATGTATCACACCCTAGATCTAGAATTTCAGAATCACCAAAACGCAATCGCCTGTTTTTGTATTGAGTCCAACTCCGGCCTCATCCTGATTGAAAGCGGCCCTTTTAGCACCTATCAAAACTTGGAAAGGGCGCTAAACAAAATCGGATTTTCAACGGATGATGTGCACCATGTTCTATTGACTCACATCCACTTTGACCATGCCGGAGCTGCCTGGGCTTTCGCAGAAATGGGAGCAAACATCTATGTCCACCCTTTAGGTGCGCCACACATGTTGAATCCGGAGAGGCTGGTAGCATCTGCAACACAGATTTACGGTGACCGCATGGATGCGCTCTGGGGGCAAATGAAAGGAATCGAAGAAGAAAATCTTCGGATTGTAGAGCACATGGAAGTGCTTAATATAGATGGCAAAACTTTCACTGCTTTACATACACCTGGCCATGCAAAACATCATATTGCCTGGCAGCATAAAGACGTGATTTTTACCGGTGACGTAGCGGGAGTACAAATCGGCAAAGGTCCCGTAGTACCGCCCTGTCCCCCTCCCGATATCAACATAGAGGACTGGAAAGACTCGATTGTGCAAATACTGAAGAGAAACCCAAAGCGGCTGGTGCTTACGCATTTTGGAGAGGTAGACCGTGTAGCACTCCACCTGGAATCCTTTCTCGAGATACTGGACGACTGGTCCACTTGGATTAAAGAAAAGTGGGAGACCGGTCTAAAGCATCAACAGATTACACCTCAATTTGTAAAATACACTACAAATCAGCTAAGAAATAGGGGCGTATCTGAGATAGGCATAGAACAGTATGAAGCCGCCAACCCATCTTGGATGAGTGTTGCTGGACTGATCAGGTACTGGGAAAAAAGGTCCAGATAGCTCATCGAAAAAAGATCAAACATATTTTCTAAATCACTGGAATTATGACTAAAAAACTAAAGATTCTTTTCCTACCAGCAGCATTGTGTTTTAGCATCTTCGCAAATGCTCAATTTGGAGTTAGTCACCATATCACAGGATCTAATATGTTTGGTGCAAACTACACTTACGATCAAAAATTTCAGGCTGAGGCAAGACTGGGAGCCAATGTTTCACTGGACCTGATTTTCTTCGAGCTTATTGCAGCTTATATATTCGCCAAGAATGAAGATTATGAGGCATACGCTGGGGTAGGTGCCACAACTGGGCCTGCCGGTTTTGATGGGGGCGGCATCATTCCAGTTGGGATAAATCTTTATCCCTTCGAGAATAAGAAATTTGGGATCATGGCCGAGGCTTCTTTTCTCATCGTTGATCAAGGATTATTGCGGGGTTCTTTCGGGTTTCGGTACCGTTTCAGGAAGGAGTGATCCTGTTTTCACAAGCTCTCGATGAAGAACAAAAGAGCTTCACGGTCCTTTTTTGAAAGTGCTTTGAACTGACTGTTTGCCTTGGAGGCTTCCCCTCCGTGCCACAATACCGCCTCTTCAATATTTCTGGCCCTTCCATCGTGAAGGAGACGAGTGTGCTTATTCACTGTCTTGATAAGGCCGATTCCCCACAAAGGAGGAGTACGCCACTCGCTACCGGTTGCATCAAAATCAGGGACACTGTCAGCAAGACCTTCTCCCATGTCGTGAAGGAGGAGATCCGTATATGGGAATATCTTCTGTTGGTCCAATGCTGCGATTTCAGCATTTGATCCTGTGGTATAAGATGGTTGATGGCAGGACTGACAACCAATTTTATAAAAGAGCTTTCGCCCGGCTAAATACTCCGGTTTGTCAATATTTCTCTTTGCAGGCACAGAGAGTGCTTGCACATATAGTGTGATCCGATCGAGCTGCCGATCACTGATCTCTGGATACCCACCATCTGGCTTCTCAGGATTTACAGACTGTTGATGCTCACTGTATTCGTCTATGGGGAACAGAGAAGAGGTAAGACCCATATCTCCTTTAAAGGCCGAGGCACTTTGCTGCCGTACCGTCGGTTGACTGGCCTTCCACCCAAAACGGCCTAAAGTCTTTTTATCCTCTAGCACATTCCAAACGAAGTTTGCCTTACCTGAAATACCATCCCCGTCTTTATCATCAATATCTTGGTTAGCCAGGATGGTTTCGAGTGGGATATGTTCTAATAAACCCATGCCCGCAATTTGAGGCGCGATGCGTGGTGACAGATTGTAGGCATCTGGTATCTCACCATACGCTAAGTCTGTAAGACCATAGTTAGGCTTTAAGAGAGCGTAAGAGGTACCATCATCATAGAAGCCAACAATCGTATCATAAGAAATAGACACCCTACCCTCAGGATTCACTTTGGGTAGTGAGTGATCCTGTATTTGCGTACCATATATAGGGTGAGGTACTGCTGACCCGTCTGGATTTCTTTTACCGTCACTTATTCTCCAAAGCAACCCAAATTTGTGAGAACCCTCAACTCCTTGAGGTGCCGCTCTTCCATCCTTGAAGTGACAACTGCCACAGGAACTGGCATTGAAGATAGGTCCGAGACCATCTAGGGAAGCAACCGAAGCTGGTGCCTCCACCCAGTTGGTCCTAAACAATTCATTGCCCGATTGAAAAAACCGAGATTCATTGCGTTCCAAGCCCTTTCCTGGAACCCCAAAAGCATCTTTACTAAAATTATATGACGTGAATAGATCACCTCCTGCGAGTACCTCTGTGCTTAGATCAACACGATTGGTACACTGTACTATCCCCAACAGTAAGATTGCTGAACTCCAAAAGGCCCCAAACCTCCTTAATACCCTTCTACTTCGCTTTTTCTCTCTCATCCAACCTAGAAGTCGATCATTTTCGATCTTCAGAATCTAATCCTAACTCGAAGAAATATAACAGGCGATTAAGCCTTTTTTAGTTCCAAACTTACGTCCGCAAAAGCATCACTTAAATCCTCCAAGGCAGCAACCGCCTTGAGCACTTCCTCTTCATTATTGAGAATGGCCTGGTCGAATGGTCCAGGAATTTCTGCTATCGCTTCTTTTGCAGCAAGAATTGCCTCTTGCACAGCATTAGCTTTTTCAGGATCCACTTTAGAGGAAAGTTCGGCGAAACTGGTACCCTCAATCACCGTCCCGTCTACTTGAGTGTAGGTGCCATTATATACGTTTACCATCCCTTGAAAATTGTTTACAATGTCGGCTATTGTATTATCCGCAAAACAGGAATGCTCATTTTCCTGATCCTTGGAATCTACTGCAACAAACATACGCTCCCCTGCAAGCTCTCCTTTACTAAATTCACCTAGAGAGGTAAAGACTTTATTTAAAATTTCCACCTTCGAATAAGCCAAAAAAGTGGCCCGGTATTCTCCATCAGGCATCCACTCGCTTTTAACAGACTCCAAATGCTCAAGGAGCAGATTTGCTGTAAGCTGCAGATACTGTGCCCTTCGTTCAGCGTTTGGAACGGGACCGTCAACCAAATAATCGGTGTACTGCCGAACTCCCGGGCTTTCAGGATAGAAATCTTGGCCCCACAAAAGAAACTCTATGGCATGATACCCAGTAAAAATGCTCTCTTCAGAAAATGACTCATTAAGCTCTTCAAGTAAGTCTGCCGTGATTTCCGGGTACTCTTCCAAATTATTGATAAGTCCAGCATTCGGATTACCTTCTACATAATCAATGTAGTTCTCGTCCATCGGCCAGGCATTGATCAAGCCCTCCGGGCCATCTTCATCGTCAATGGGGCCTCCGTAAAACCTGAAAGCCTCGGTCTGGCCGTATGGGATACGTGCCTCGAGCCATTGCTTTTTGCACTCTTCGAAACCTTCTGCCGTCGGTGAAGACACAAACGCATCGATAGCATCTTTCAATTTTACAGTTTCGGTGTAGCTATCATTATAGTTAGCAAGTACGATATCAGCATAATTTTCTGCAGCCTGATGAAATTCAGCCTCTGTTATTCCCCCAGTGGTGCATGAGGAGCTTGTTAAAAGGATCGCAAATCCAACTGCACCCCAAATATTTATTCTTAAGTAATGCCTCATAGCTGTCGTATATTTTCTACGCAAAATTAACTTGTTTGGAAGTCAGAAGTTTGCAAATCCATCATGTCATCTTATTGGACTTTTGATCCGAAAATCAATCGATTCCTGCCATCCTGACAGCTACCTATCAGTGGAATAGAATTTGATTTCGGCACCACATTAAAAATTTGAATAAACGCACTATTGACCATGGCTGAAAAAGGCACAATATCGATTCACACGGAGAATATTTTTCCGATCATTAAGAAATTTCTCTATTCTGATCATGAGATTTTTCTGCGAGAACTTGTATCCAATGCAGTAGATGCCTCGCAAAAGATCAAGCAACTTGCACAACTAGGAGAATACACCGGAGACCTTGGCGATCTTGTAGTAGATGTAGCTTTTGATAAAAAGAAAAAAACCATCACCATTTCTGATCATGGAATTGGGATGACTGAAGATGAGATCAAGAAGTACATCAATCAAATTGCTTTCTCGGGTGCCACAGAGTTCATTGAAAAGTACAAAGACAAAGCTGACAACCAGCAGATCATTGGCCACTTTGGCCTAGGCTTCTACTCTGCATTTATGGTGGCCAAAAAGGTTGAAATTCAAACCTTATCGCACAAAGATGGCGCTGAAGCTGCACACTGGATCTGTACAGGAGAGACTGACTTTGAGATAAAAAAAGGTAAGCGAAAGCAACGAGGAACGGACATCATACTCCATGTCGCAGAAGACTCTGAAGAATTTCTGGAGGAACATCGACTTCAAGGGATTCTGGACAAGTATTCCAAATTCTTACCCATTACGATCAAGTTTGGCAAGAAAGATAAAAGTGTCGAGGATGGGAAAGACAAGGATGGAAATACTAAATATAAGACTGTCAAAGAGGATAATATCATCAATGACACTGCACCAATTTGGACTAAATCTCCCAGCGATCTAAAAGACGAAGATTATCTGAGTTTTTACAAGAAGCTCTATCCCTTTAGCGAGGACCCACTTTTTTGGATTCACTTGAACGTAGACTACCCCTTTAATCTAACGGGTGTGCTCTATTTCCCAAAACTGAAAAAAGACTTTGAGATCCAGAAAAACAAGATCCAGCTTTTTTCTAGACAAGTGTTTATCACGGATGAAGTAAAGGATGTAGTACCTGAATTTTTGCAACTACTTCATGGTGTAATTGACTCGCCAGACATCCCATTAAATGTTTCCAGGAGTTATCTGCAGTCAGACTCAAATGTGAAGAAGATCAATGGATACATTACTAAAAAGGTCGCAGACAAGCTTGCAGATCTATTCAAAAATGATCGTGAGGCCTACGAGAAAAAATGGGAAGATATCGGTGTATTCGTGAAATATGGGATGATATCAGAAGCCAAATTTGACGAAAAGGCAAAAGATTTTGCGTTGGTCAAGAACCTTGAGGGAAAGTTCTTCACCCTTGAAGATTACAAAAAGCACATCGCAACAAACCAGACCAATAAGGATAAAAATGTAATTGCGCTCTATACCACAGACGAGAAGCAGCAACATGGATACATAGAAACTGCGAAAAAACGCAGCTATGACGTAATTGATCTAAGCGGACCTCTGGATTCCCACTTCATTAGCCATGTGGAGCAGAAAAACGAGAAGCTTCAGCTCCAGCGGGTAGATGCAGACGTTATTGATAAGTTGATTGATAAAGACGAAAAGAAGGAGTCTGTTCTCTCTGATAAAGAAAAAGAAAGCTTGAAAGAAGTCTTTGAAAAAGCCATCGACGATAAGAATAATAGCGTAAATGTGGAAGCGATGGCTACAGACGACCTACCTGTTACGGTCACATTACCTGAATTTATACGCAGGATGAAAGACATGCAGGCTGCCGGAGGCGGAGGCCCAATGATGTTTGGTGAAATGCCTATGACCCTGAGCATTGCAGTGAATGCCAATCATGCCATGTCCAAAAAGATCCTGGAGGCTGCATCAGATAATGATAGGCATAAACTGGCTAAGCAGGCGTACGACCTTGCGCTGCTTTCGCAAGGAATGCTTACTGGTAAGGACCTTACCGACTTCATCAACCGAAGTGTAGAAATGAATTTGAATTAGTAGCACTGAGCGCGGTGAACACCGCGCTCAGAATTTGCTTATTTTGCTAGGTTAGCTACTTTTGCGATCCGTTTGGAGAAAGCTCCAAAAATGGAGTCCTCTGGAAGCATTTTCAAGGAGTACATACTAGAAGTAGACTAATGCGCTGGTGGTATCTTGAGAGTGCATCGGATCCCGCCTCGAAAGAGATTGAAGTCTGAGGAGACAATAAATACCTAGAGGAGAGCACAGAGGCGTGGCAGAGTGGACTAGGCGTCCCCGTCGAATGCGGCGAACCCCGCCTCGAAAGAGATTGAAAGTCTGAGGAGACAATAAACACCTAGCAGAGAGCACAGAGGCGTGGCAGAGTGGACTAGGTGTCCCCGTCGAATGCGGCGGACCCCGCCTCGAAAGAGATTGAAGTCTGAGGTGACAATAAATACCCAGCAGAGAGCACAGAGGCGTGGCAGAGTGGACTAGGTGTCCCCGTCGAATGCGGCGGACCCCGCCTCGAAAAAGATTGAAGTCTGAGGAGACAATAAATACCCAGCAGAGAGCACAGAGGCGTGGCAGAGTGGTCTAAGTGTCCCCGTCGAATGCGGCGGACCCCGCCTCGAAAAAGATTGAAGTCTGAGGAGACAATAAACACCTAGCAGAGAGCACAGAGGCGTGGCAGAGTGGTCGAATGCGGCGGTCTTGAAAACCGTTGTACCGCGAGGTACCGGGGGTTCGAATCCCTCCGCCTCTGCAAGTAAAGCCTGATGCATCGCATCGGGCTTTTTTCATTTAAGAAGGATTTTAATCTTGTTTTAAGGAGTAGAAGAAATGATAACCTTTGAGTAGGACAGGAAAGGCTTTGCTTAAGTCCGATACACAATCAAGGATGAATGTTAAGTGAGCTTCCAGGCCTCACTGCAACCTAGCCAGCCTCCACCATGCATAAACTCCCGAATACATGTTGAATGGGTTGTTTTTACGTCACCTGATAGAAAATCGAATTTTTTATTCAAAAATCTCAACGTAAAGGCGCTTTACTGTAAAAGTAAAGAACAAAGATTCTAAATCTTAATACCGTTAATAAAGGTGCATCATTTGCCATAGGAAGATGATTCACTCATCTTTCTTAGCGCTTAGGTGAAAAATGCCAAATTAATGTTTGACGTTTTGGATGCAGCCCCATTTTCAATGAGAATTTAAGAATATACCCGATATCATGGCTTAAAATCAACTCCTTTCCTCTCTTACCATTTGAATTCCCTTTTATTATCAAAGTCTCGATCGAAAAAGAGCTTCTACCTTTAACCTACACTTCCAATTTATGAATACATCACAACTACTATCTTGGAAAGGAGAAATTAACAGGAAGCACTACCTAATATGGGGTCTTATTCTCTTTGCAATCAAGTACAACTTAGATCGTTTAATTGCTTTCAGCTTTGATCGACCCTGGTATTTTGTTGACTATTACTTGGGCATAGATGAGATATCTAATCTTGAAGCCGGGTCTACTGCTTTAAATTTTTACTTAGCTCTTTTGATATCCTCATTACCCTTTCTATGGTCAGGAACAGTACTTTGTCTCAAAAGGACTAGAAACTCTAACTTGCCTCCCGCCCTAGTCCTGCTCTTTTTTATTCCATATCTAAATTTTTTACTCTTCATCATTCTTGCTTCTCTTCCTGAGAGGGAGCGGAAGAAAGAATCTAAAGAAAGTTATATAAAAAGGATGCTGCCAGATAATCGACTAGGCAGTGCCCTTGTATCAGTAGGCATAGCAGTGATTGTTACTTTCATCCTCGCATTACTTTTCGTTGAGCAAATGGGCAATTACGGATGGAGTCTTTTCGTCGGTCTACCATTCCTTATGGGGTACTTGTCAGTCTACCTATACGGAAGGCGAAATCCTATATCATTAAAGGAGGTTTCTATGCTGAGCCTCACCGTAGTTTTAGTGTTTTGTGGCGTTACATTCATTCTTGCTTTTGAAGGGATAATTTGTCTAGCCATGGGATTCCCAATCTTATTTACCGTTGCATGGATCGGTGCGCTCATTGCCTACGCAATTCAAGATCATCAAAAAGTATCAACTTACAGCTTCCCAATCATATTTGTGACCCTATCAGGAATTATTGAAGCATAAAGCAACAGAATACCTCCAGTCTATTCTGTAAAAACAACAGTTAGTATTGAGGCTGAGAAACAATCCGTCTGGAATGAATTGGTTGCCTTTTCCGAAATTGACCCCCCTAAAGAGTTTCTTTTTCAAACAGGAATAGCCTACCCTACTCACGCGGAAATTATCGGCACAGGAGTAGGTGCAGTTCGTGAGTGTCATTTCACTACGGGCTATTTCAAGGAGCCAATAACTATCTGGGATGAGCCAGAACTTCTACGATTTGATGTTGCACAGCAACCACCTCCGATGACCGAGTGGTCCTTCCATGAGGAGTTAAATGTTCCGCATCTCGATGGATATTTTCAATCTATCGAAGGTCAATTCAAACTGATTCAAAAATCTGAAGGGGTTGTTTTATTGGAAGGAACAACGTGGTATCAAAATGATATGTGGCCAGGGTTCTATTGGAGGCTATGGTCTGATTACATACTTCACAAAATACATTTCAGAGTATTGAATCATATTAGAAAAAAGGTTCAGAAAATTTAATGATCTTAAAAGGCTTTGGATATACCTTTTAATTCGATACTCATTGATTAATACAAATTTTCTTGGAATCCCGACTTGTCCGATTTGGTGATTTCCTTCTTGTCTCCAAGATACTACCCGCAAAATCCCACATAGGATATCTGTTACATATCTGATGGTTTTTGGGAGATCCTGGTGATTAAGCGCTTGTTGGGAGGGCTACATTCGCTGCAACAGTTGATTCTCCTGTTTTTACAACGAATACATGTGATCCTAAAAAATCCTTGAAGGATAGCCTCAAACTAAAGTACAAAGATGAAACAGCCCTTAGTGATCTCCTTGCTTCTCATCAACTTGATGTCTTGTAAAACACAGGACTCAAAAACAATCAATACCATCCGAATCCCAGGAGAGTTTGAACCGCAGGAAGCGATTTGGCTAGGATATAAAACCTTGGAAAATCATAGCGACCCAAACGACTCAATTACCCTTGAAATGATACGGGCAGTTTATCCCTATGTGGATTTAAAGCTGATGATTGAAAATGACACGATTGTGGGTGATGTCTTGGATGAATTGTATCAGGAAGGTATCGACACTTCTAACATTGAATTGGTTTTTCAATCCCCTGCGGATGTCTGGTATCGCGACCCTGGACCCATTTTTGCTGTTGAAAAGAATGAAACACTGAAGGTCATCGATTTTAAATACACCGGCTATGCTAACGTGCCGCCTGATTCAATCAAAGATTGGGCAAAAAGTCATGAAGCCATCGATCGGGATATTGCAAAGCGCTTGGGTATCGAGACCATCAACTCCATCGTCGCACTCGAGGGCGGTGCCTTTGAAACGGATGGAAACGGCACATTGATTCAAGTGGAGAACATTACTTTAAAAAGGAATCCACACTTGACTAAAAAGGAAATCGAGGAAGATTTCAGGGGATGCTGCGGAATAGAAAAAGTAATCTGGTTGCCGGCAGGCGTAGCGGACGACCCACTCAATTTTGAACGTATTGTAGATAATTATTTTGGGTTCGGCACAGGCGGTCATACCGACGAGTTTGTACGATTTGCCAATGATTCTACGATATTATTGGCGTGGGTGACTAAGGAAGAAAAGACAGCCATCCAGTCAACCAACTCAACTACGAAATATTGAGCACAAACTTTGAAATCTTATCTCATGCTACCAACGCAAGTGGAGAGCCATATTCGGTGATAAAAGTACCTCACACCGACCCAAAAACAGAACTACTGCTTGTCAACGATGAATGGTCAGCTGAGTCACTGGAATACTTCGATCTAGTTGTGGGGGACACGGTTTTCTTCGCATATGCAAGTAGCTACCTGAATTACCTCATTACCAATGAGGTCGAAATCATCCCTCAGTATGGCAATGAAAATGGTCCGATAAGTAAGAAAGATCAGGACGTCCGGTCGATCTTCGAAGAGCTGTACCCCAATCGGGAAATCATCGGCTTAAACCCACTCTACCTCAATAATGATGGCGGTGGCATGCATTGTCGCTTTCAGACACAACCGAAGCTAAAATAGAAAAACCTAAGCACCTCCTCCTTTGTAATTGAGCGTCCAGGTCGTACCAGCTTTCAAATACAATTCGCCCGTATTATCTAGCTGAACGTAGTAATCTCTAAACTACTTCACTACAGCAGAACCTTGCTGCCCTTCATGCTCAGGGTTTTGAGGCAAGCAAAAAGTTCTCTATACAAACTAAAAACTACATGTTACATATCTGATAGTTTTTGGGAGATCCAAGTGACTGATGAACTGGTGTGAGAAGTACTTTAGTAGCAGTTGGTTCTCTTGTTTCACAGCGAGTCAAGCGGACCTAAAGTAACTTCTTGAAATGTAACTTCTTGAAATATCATAAATGAATATCAGATACAGATATTATCCCCGACTTTTTCTGGTCGCTTTCATCCTTCAAATTGCTGGTTGTGGTGCGCCCAAATCACATGATTTAATCATCAGCAATGTCAACCTCATCGATGTTCGGACTGGAGCAGTGTCTCCAAATCAAAGTGTAGCAATTGATGCGGACACCATCTCTATGATTTACCAGGGAAAGGTGGAAACTGCTGATTCTGCACGAATCATTAATGGTACTGGCAAGTATCTCATCCCGGGACTGTGGGACATGCATGTGCATCATCAAAGGAGCTATCAAAAAACCAACCCCCTACTGCTTGCCAACGGGGTGACCGGCATCCGTGAGATGTGGGGGAATATGGAAATACACCGGATGCTACAGCGGGCGATTGCAACGGATAGCCTGGATGTTCCTGATATTTATACAGCCAGCGTAATCATTGATGGAAAGCCGGAAATCTGGCCTGGCTCCATCGGAGTAGGAAATGCAGAAGAAGCCCGAAAAGCTGCCCTAGAGCAGATTGAAAGTGGTGTAGACTTCCTGAAAGTATACAGCCTGCTTAGCAAAGAAGCTTTTGATGCAATTGCAGAGGTGGCCAATGAAAAAGGGGTGCCTTTTGCAGGGCATGTACCAGATGTGATTAGCATACAACATGCTGCTAAGATGGGGATGGTTTCTGCGGAGCATTTGTTTGGAGTCCTCCTTGGTTCATCATCAAAAAAAGATAGCCTTTTAGAGGCCGGCGTTGGAGAATACCAAAACATCGACCTTATGGTAGATACATTCAGTCAAGCGCAGTTTGATTCATTATGTTCGGTGCTGGTGGAAGAGGAACTCTGGATGTCTCCAACGCTGATTACCAATAAAGGAGCTGCCTATTTTGGTGACCCAGATTATACATCTGATGAGCGATTGGCTTATATGCCAAGCGAAATGATACAATGGTGGATCTGGGACAGTGTGGCACTACACAGCCCAAGTTCTCAGGAGAGAATAAGACAAGAGCAAAAGTCTTTTCACTTTCTACTCCCGCTGGTGGGACAAATGCACAGCAGGGGTGTCAGATTCCTGGCTGGGTCCGACTACCCTAATCCTTATTGCTTTCCCGGCTTTTCGCTACACGATGAGCTGGCAATTATGGTAGAAGGCGGCATGAGTAATCTGGCTGCACTGCAAACGGCGACCTTGAATCCAGCAATATTCATGAAAAAAGAAGACCAGTTTGGCTCAATTGAGCCTGGGAAAACGGCCAGCCTGGTCCTGCTAGCGAAAAATCCACTAGATACCATTGAAAATACCAAAACGATCGAAGCAGTAATACTTAGAGGAAAGCCTTTTGAAAAAGAAGCGCTCGAAGAGATGCTGGAGACCGTGAGAAAGGACATTCAAAAACCTCGCTACTCGGCATGGATTAAAAAGAGCATCAAACGAAATGGACTGGAATTAACCATGGACAGTCTAGACCTCCTTATATCGTCCGAATCCTCTACCTATCTACTCGAAGAAGCTGATATCAATGCGCTGGGGTATGAATTGGCCAGATCAGGAGATTTTAAATCTGCGGTAAAGATCTTAGAGAAAAATACCCTGCTATTTCCTGAGTCCTACAATACTTACGATAGCTACGCTGAAGCACTGCTTTATACCCAGCAATTTGAAAAAGCCAAGGAAAATTATCAGAAAGCAAGTGCCCTTAATCCAAATTATACGAATGGAAAAGTGATGATCGATTCGATAAATAGCATGTTGCAATAGCCAATTCTACTTAAGGGATAATGAGTCGCGTTCAAGCTACCGATCCAAACGAACGTTTACACCTTCTAGATGTAATTAGAGGATTTGCTCTTTTTGGTGTACTCACCATCAACATCTACGATTTTAGTGGATTTGATTATGCCTTGACTGAAACCAAGCAACATTTACCCACTTACCCGCTGGACATCTGGGCAGAACGCACAGTAAAGTTCTTTTTTGAAGGAAAGTTTTACGCCATCTTCTCGGTATTGTTCGGAATCGGATTCTCCATCCAAATCGAGAGGCTGAGGGAAAAAAGCAGCAACTGGCGCAAAGTGTTCTACCGGCGACTTCTTATTCTTCTAATTTTTGGGATCATTCACCTTCAGTTCCTGTGGGTTGGAGACATATTAGTGCTCTACGCAATACTCGGCTTTTTTCTACCGCTTTTCGTCAATGCAAGCGATCGAGAGGTATTTCTTTGGGGAGTGGGACTGCTTTTGTCTCCAGTTCTAATTGATGCGATATTGATTTGGAACGATTTTCATCCATGGGATAATCTAGAAGCTATTGGTTTTGCGATCGATCACAAAAATGGCATCCCTAATGATGACTTTACATGGAGAACCTACCCGTTTGATCCCGATCATGGCTTCAAGGAATTCTGGAAGTGGGTTCAACCCGCACCAATTTACAGATTACATGGATTGCTCATGGATAACAGGTTTCCCAGAGTCTTAGGTCTGTTTCTTATTGGTCTATTTTTAGGGAGAAATAAATTTCTACACACTGTTTTGGAAAATGTCGGTCTCTTCCGAAAAGCAGCGATCTATGGACTATTTGCTGGCCTACCGCGCAATCTGATCTACTATATCTCAGGCGATGAGTTGCTCAAATCAATCACGTATAGTGTAGGCGTCCCCATGCTCGCTATTGCCTACATGGCAATACTTTCCTTGATGTACCAAAAAAGCCTCAAACTGCTGAGACCTTTAGCAAGCGTAGGAAGAATGGCGCTGACCAACTACTTAGCACAGACAATTATTTGTCTTTTCCTCTTTTACAACATAGGATTGGGCTTAGGAGGTGAAATTGGGGCAACCTACATTTTCCTCATTGGAGTCTTGATCTATACTTTTCAAATCGTGTGTAGCAACCTCTGGCTAAAACGGCACCCCGATGGCCCGCTGGAATCCATTTGGCGAAAGCTGACCTATTTATAGTACTTCATCAAAGGGTCTTTCATCAAAAGCTGTCTTCAATGCAGTATTTTCAGATATCCGATATTTCAGAAATATCGGATATCTATTGATCTATATAAATTTCCGAGAAAATAACACGGACACTACTGACCTACTGTATCTCCCAAATTTTTGAGCTTCTGGGTCAAAAAAAGGCGATCCGAATTGATAAAATTATCAAATCGGATCGCCTTATAACTTTTCACGCCACCTTCGAAAGAAGGAAAAGAGTCTCAATTATCCTATGGACAAGCGCTTGAATTCTGAAACAGTCAACCCTTTGCTTACTCCGTCCAAATATTGAGCGATGGTTTGGGAGTTATCCTTCACAAATGCCTGGCTTAGCAGGGTGTTCTCTTTGTAAAATTTATTCAACTTGCCCAAGGCAATTTTCTCAATGATATTTTCAGGTTTTCCTTCTTGTCTTGCCTGCTCCTTCCCGATCTCTATTTCCTTTTCTACAATAGCAGGATCTACACCGTCCTTATCAACTGCTACCGGATTCATCGCAGCAATCTGCATCGCTACGTCTTTTCCAGCCTCTTCTACGGATGATCCGTTGGTATTTTTCAGCGCTACCAGCACACCTAATTTTGCATTAGAATGAATGTAAGGAATCACCGCATCTCCTGATACCACTTGCATCTCCTTAACCTCCAGCTTCTCTCCAATCTTTCCGGTAAGTTCTACAATTTTCTCTTTCACCGAAAGGTCACCCATCTGCATCTCGTAAAGCGCCGCGATACTGTCGGGCTTTGAGGCAAACGCCAATTCTGCAATCTGATTTCCCAAAGACATGAACTCCTCGTTTTTTGCCACGAAATCTGTCTCACAGGTAAAAGCTACCAATGCGCCCTCAGTGTGAGTATCGTTGGTCTTTGCAAAAACTACACCTTCTGAGGTTTCTCTATCTGCACGGGAAGCAGACACTTTTTGTCCTTTCTTTCTCAGCAGCTCTACCGCTTTCTCAAAATCACCCTCAGCTTCCGTGAGCGCCTTTTTGCAGTCCATCATCCCTGCACCGGTCATTTGCCTTAACTTATTTACGTCTTTTGCTGTGATAGCCATCTGTTGTTTTGGTTTTTAGTTTTCTGTAAACAAAAAATGAACATTGCGACTCGTAGCATTCGAGCACAATGTTCAATTCATCTTTTAAAATACTTTTGGATCTTGGTGCCTAGCCGACTGCTTCTTTACCTTCGTCTACAGCCTTTTTAGCTGCTTCTGCTTCGGCCTGCGCTTGCTCTTCTTTGTCTTTCTTACGCTCCGAGAGTCCTTCTTCCACTGCTTTGCCCATATACTCAGTCAGTAATTTGATGGACTTGTAAGCATCGTCGTTACCGGGTATAGGGAAATCGATTTGATTTGGATCTGAATTGGTATCCACAATTCCAAAAACCGGGATGTTCAGTTTTTGAGCTTCCGCAATCGCTATATGTTCTCTTTTTATATCTACTACGAAAAGAGCAGCTGGTAGTCGATTAAGATCTGCTATCCCACCAAGCACTTTTTCAAGCTTGTCTTTAGCACGACTAATCATCAGTCGCTCGCGCTTTGCAAGGTTTTGGTAAGCTTCTTCCTTCATCAGCTTCTCCATTCCTGCCATCTTTTTAAGCGACTTTCGGATGGTAGCAAAGTTGGTAAGCATACCTCCTTGCCATCTTTCTGTAACGTAGGGCATGTTTAGCCGCTGCGCTTCTTGCTCTACGATCTCTTTTGCCTGTTTCTTGGTGGCAACAAACATGATCTTTCTTCCCGACCTTACCACCGCTTTTACTGCGGAAGTGGCCTCATCCATGCACTTCAGTGTCTTATAAAGATCTATGATGTGGATCCCGTTTTTCTCCATGAATATGAAGGGTGCCATCGCAGGATCCCACTTCCTAGTCAAGTGTCCGAAATGGACACCGGCATCTAGTAGATCTTTGTGTTCTAGTTTTTGCATTTCCTTTTATCGTTTACTGAATTGGAATCTTCTTCTTGCTTTTCTTCGACCTGGCTTCTTTCTTTCCACCATGCGGGGATCTCGTGTCAGAAACCCTTCCGATTTGAGGGGGCTTCTGAATTCAGGATCTGCCTCTGTAAGTGCCCGAGAGATCGCCAATCGAACTGCTTCAGCCTGGCCAGTAGGACCTCCACCACTTACATTCACGCCAATGTCAAAATTTCCATCTTGCTCCACCTTCACCAGTGGTTGCTTTACGATGGTTTGAAGAATTTCAGATGGGAAGTATTCAGTCAATTCCTTTTCGTTGACTTTTATGGATCCTTTCCCGCTCACCATGTAGATGCGAGCTACCGAGGTTTTCCGTCTTCCAATTGTGTTTATTCTGTCCATTCAGGATTTAAAATTTAACTTCTTTAGGTTTTTGTGCTTCGTGCGGATGCTCTGTGCCTTCATACACGTGCAGGTTTTTGAAAATCTGTCTTCCCAGTCGATTATTAGGAAGCATTCCCCTCACCGCTTTTTCAATAATAAGCGTAGAAGACTTTGCTTTTAAACTATTAGGTGTTTCAACTCGCTGACCGCCAGGATAGCCTGTATGACGGATGTATTGCTTATCTGTCCACTTTTGACCCGTGAGACGAATCTTGTCGGCGTTGACAACAATTACATTGTCACCACAATCTACGTTTGGTGTGAAAGATGGTTTATTCTTGCCTCTAATGATCTTTGCTATCTCACTTGCCATTCTTCCAAGTACCTGAGATTCAGCGTCTACAAGTACCCACTGCTTATCTACAGTGGCTTTGTTTGCTGAGACGGTTTTGTAGCTATTCGACTCCAATTTTTAATAATTTTTTGCTTAATTTTCTTTGCTCCCTGAAAAAGGGACACAAAAATAGAATTTTACAACTACAAATCAAACAGCAAGCATAAATTCGCGATTTACCTACTATCCGTCTATTCTGCAATCTAAGAAGCGTATTTTCTCAATTGCTTCACTAAGACAGCAAAGTCTTTGGGATATGGAGCAGATACTTCGATTACTTCATCCTCGAGATTCTTAAAAGCAATGGTATTCGCATGAAGCGCCACTCTGCCAATCAAAGGCTTGGGATCATTGCCTCTACCTAGCTTAAAATTCCGCTTAATAGCCGATAGAAAAAGCTGTGTGCCTCCATAGTATGTATCACCTACAATAGGGAATCCTCTAGAAGCTAAGTGTACCCTAATTTGGTGCATGCGGCCCGTCACCGGAAAGCACTTTACCAGTGTAAAGTTCCGGAAGTTTTCCATCGCCGAGCAAAGCGTCAATGCCGCTTTGCCACTTTTAAAATCTACTACTGATTTGGTGGATGTAATCCGAAGTGGTTCATCAATTTCTTCATTTTCCAAAACACAATTGCCAGTCACCACCGCATGGTATACTTTTTTCACGGTTCGCTGCTCTAGTTGGGTAGCGAAATGCCTGTAAGCATCAGGGTTTTTTGACAAAACCATCACACCAGAAGTCTCTTTATCTAATCGATGGCACGCCTGGTATCCTGAATTTGCCGCTCTTGCCAAGCTTAAAATATCTTGCTGGTTATTTCTATCTTGCAGGCTGCTCAAGAACGCTGGCTTATTGATCACTGCAAAATCACAATGATCAAAAATGATCAAATCTTCAATGCTGAGTCGAGCCCCGGAATTACGCAAACTCATCTTCCTCCTCTTCTACCACAGCTTTATCTATATAGGTTGCTTTTTCAAGCCTAAAAAAGAACTTTGATCCTTGCTTATGCGCACTCTCCACCCGTATTTCCGAGTTGTGCCCTTCCAGGATATGCTTCACAATTGATAAACCCAAACCGGTACCTCCTTTTTCCCGAGACCTACTTTTATCCACCCGGTAAAATCGCTCAAAAATTCTCCCAAGGTCGGCCTCAGGAATGCCTCTTCCATTATCCTGAACAGATACTTCAACCTCCTCGCCAATTTCTTTGAAGCTTACCTTAACCCATCCACCTGTACGGGTGTACTTAATAGCGTTAGAAATTAGATTAAGCATCACTTGATAAATCCGGCGATAGTCCCCTCTTACAATTACTGGCTTTAGCTTTTTAGGCATCTTAAGTGTGAGGCCCTTTTTTTCTGCCTTGACTTCTAGCTGATCTACGATCTCATGGCATAATTCCAACATGTCAAAATTCTCAAAATGCATACGTATTTCACCAGACTCTATCTGAGAAATGGTGAGAATGTCTTGTACCAGCAGGTCAAGGGCATCCATACTTTTGGCCGCCTTCTTTAGGAATTTCTTACGGACTTCTTTGTCGTTTATTGCTCCATCCAATAAAGTATGTACAAAACCTTGAGCAGCAAAAAGAGGCGTCTTTAGCTCATGCGAAACATCGGCTATAAACTCCCGGCGAAAATTTTCTCGCTCTTTTAGTTCCTCGATCTCCTTGTCTTTAGTAGCAGCAAAGCTGGAAATCTCTTTGTTGATTCGCTTCAAAGGGTTAATGCTAAAACTCCGGCTTCTGAGCTCTAATCCGGATTCCTGCACTTTTTTGAGTGATTCTGTAATATCCTCGATCTGTCGAAAAAACAGGAATTCCAGGATCAACCGCATCAAAATGTAGGAAGAAGAAAAAGAAAGCAGGAAAGTAATGGAAATGGCCGTAGAGGTTGCGCTCGGCACCAAAGAGAGGAAGGCAGTAGTGATAAGCGCGATGCAAAGCGCCAGAAGAAGAGCAATAGCACGAGAATTGAACTGCATGCTACAAATTTAAGATGTCCGTGATTGGTTGTTTACCTCGGGTCCAAAAGCTTTTGGCTTCCATATGATAAACGCTTACCGGCCAAAGTGTTACGAGAGGTGACCATCAAATTTGTATCCTACACCTTTTACGGTAGTGATGTAGTTGTTGCCAATTTTCTCCCTGACTTTGCGGATGTGCACGTCTACTGTGCGTGCAAGTACATACACATCGGAGCCCCATATATTTTGTAGCAGCTCATCACGATTAAACACTTTTCCAGGATTTTGAGCAAGAAAGTAGAGAAGTTCAAATTCTTTTTTGGGTAGGCTGATGCGCTTGTCCGCAGTTTTCACAGTATAGCTTGTCCTATCAACCACTAAATCTCCGGCTGCAATGGTATTTGCTTCCTTTTTCTTTTTGGACTCCCTCCTAAAAAGAGCATTGATTCTGCTCACCAGCGCCCTTGGTTTAATGGGTTTCGTGATATAGTCATCGGCTCCCATGTCAAATGCAGCCACCTCGGAGTATTCCTCAGACCTTGCAGTAAGAAAAATAACGAAACAGTTGGCCATTTCAGGAATTTCGCGGATCTGCCTACAGGTTTCAACACCGTCTTGCTTTGGCATCATGATGTCTAGTAA
>JBCCLV010000013.1:0-49616 GCA_039026695.1 Bacteroidota bacterium | reverse complement strand
CGACACAAACTAAAACCCCAGAAAAGAATTCACTAAAGCACAAAAAAAGCGCGATCTGTGAATAGAAAAAACCTCAAACTTTGTCACACGAAGCAACGCACTTATAAACCCACTGAATGCCAAAAACCAAATACATTTTTGTTACGGGTGGAGTTACCTCCTCATTAGGTAAAGGAATAATAGCTGCCTCTTTAGGGAAGCTCTTGCAAGCCAGAGGTCTTTCGGTCACAATTCAAAAATTTGACCCCTATATCAATATAGATCCTGGTACACTCAACCCCTACGAGCATGGAGAGTGCTACGTGACCAATGATGGTGCTGAGACAGATCTGGATTTAGGTCATTATGAACGCTTTTTGAGCATTGAGACCTCACAGGATAACAATGTTACAACTGGTAGAATCTATTACAATGTAATCCAGAAAGAACGTGAGGGCGAGTTTTTAGGGAAAACTGTTCAGGTAATACCTCATATTACTGACGAGATCAAAAACAACATTTACAAACTCGGAGAAACAGGTAAATATGATATTGTAATTACCGAGATTGGAGGTACCATTGGTGACATTGAGTCACTACCATTTATAGAAGCCGTGCGTCAAGCAAGATTTGAGCTAGGTCCTGCATACAGCGCGGTAATTCATCTTACATTGATCCCTTTTCTTAAGGCATCGGGAGAATTGAAGACGAAACCTACGCAGCACTCGGTGAAAGAGCTATTGGAGGCCGGTGTGCAGCCTGATATTCTTGTTTGCCGCTCCGAATACCCGATAAATCAGGAAATCCGAAAAAAGTTGGCGCTGTTTTGCAATGTCCCGGTAAATGGGGTAATCGAAGCTTTAGACGCTAAAACTATCTATGATGTGCCGCTTTTGATGCGAAAAGAAAAGCTGGATGAGCGGGTCCTCACCAAATTCAAACTGTCCTCAAAAAAGGAACCCAAAATTGATCGCTGGAAGGAGTTTCTGGGAAGATTGAAAAACCCGACTGATTCCGTAAATATTGGATTGATCGGAAAGTACGTAGAGTTACAGGATGCCTACAAGTCTATAGCTGAGGCGTTTATACATGCAGGTGCCGCCAACGAAGCTAAGGTGAATGTAAAGTGGATTCATGCTGAAGAGCTTGACGGTGAAAACATTGTTACTCAGCTGCAAGACTTACATGGAATTCTCGTAGCACCAGGTTTTGGAGAGCGAGGAATCGAGGGAAAGATCTACGCTGTGCAATACGCCCGCGAAAATAAAATTCCATTTTTTGGTATTTGTCTAGGCATGCAGTGTGCAGTGATCGAGTTTGCCAGGAATGTACTTGGAAAGAAAAAGGCAAACAGTACAGAAATAGCAAAAAATCCTCATCCTGTCATCGACTTGATGGAAAATCAAAAAAACATCAAGAAGCTGGGAGGCACTATGAGGTTGGGCGCTTACAGTTGTCAACTCAAAAAAGGCAGCAAAGCCTATCTGGCCTACGGGTCTTCTAAAATCAAAGAGCGCCACCGCCACCGGTATGAATTTAATAACCAGTACCTCGAGGATTTTGAGAATGCAGGCATGTTTGCTACCGGCACTAATCCTGATACAGAGCTGGTAGAGATCATGGAAATAAAGGATCATCCGTGGTACGTTGGTACGCAATACCACCCTGAACTTAAGTCAACTGTGGCCAATCCACATCCCTTATTCGTGAAATTTGTGAAAGCCACCCAAGAGTACAAGCAAAAGCAATCGCTTTAATTTTAATTTTTAAATGGACAGAAATCAGATCATAGGTTTAACCCTCATGTTTGCCGTATTGGCAGTGTACTTTACTTGGTTTGCACCAGACCCCCCCGAGCCAACTGAAGCCACCGAAACTCAAACAATAGATACCAAAGCAGAAGGCAGCATAGAAGGTATAGATTCAACTGCAACCGCTTCTTTGGTAACTCAAAACCCCGCCGAGGTAGATTCTCTTAAAGACGCAGAAAACCTCTCCAAGTTTGGGGCATTGGCATTTGCGGCAAGCGGGGAAGAAGAAACCTACTCGGTCTCCAATGAGGATCTTGAAATTACCTTCTCAAATAAAGGAGGCACAATTGAAAAAGTAGTATTGCTAAATCACCTGGACACCAAGGGAGATCCGTTTGTAATCATGGAGCCTGCGAAATCCGTCTTAAATATCGCTCTTGACCAAAACGGAAAGAAGTTGAGTCTTAATGATCTCACCTTTCAACCTACTTCAAATCAAAAGGGAGACACCACAGAGGTGCTCTATACGGCAGATAATGGAAATATTAAGATCCAGCACTGCTATCAGATTCCTGCCAAAGGCTTCTCTCTAGGCTATAAGTTGATTACAAAAAATCTGGATGGAATTGTCGGAAGCCAAGGAGCATACTTTAATTGGTTTCATAAAGTGAATCACGCTGAAGGAACCATTGATGATTCAAGGCTCAATTCCAATGTTAGGTACTATATGGCAAGTGAGGAATACGATGAACTGTCGGAGCGGTCCGAAGACTATGAGGAGGCGACACTTTCCTCTGAGATCAAATGGGTTTCTTTCAAGCAAAAATTCTTCACCATAGGTGTGATTGCCGATGAAGTTTTTCAATCGGGTTTTGTAAACCAAAAAGTAGATCCTGCGGATTCTACGACGGTGAAAAATATGTCCATGGCACTCAATATCCGGAAAGAGGCCATTACAGACGGTTTCGGACTTACCTACTACTTCGGTACAAACAAGTATAAAACGCTCAAAAAAGTAACCGCAGAGTTTGAGGAAAACCTCGACATGGGGTGGGGACCACTCCCTTTGGTTAATAAATTCTTAATCATTCCGATTTTTGATTTCCTTCAGGGATTCGTGGGGAATTACGGACTAATTATCATTATTCTGGTGGTATTCATCAGGCTGATTTTATCACCACTTACCTACAAATCACACATGTCTATGGCAAAAATGCGTGCCATGAAGCCTGAATTGGATGAGCTAAAAGCGAAGCATGAAGGAGACATGCAAAAGCAGCAGCAGGAACAGATGAAGCTATATCAGCAGGTAGGCATAAATCCACTGAGTGGATGTATTCCTATGCTTTTGCAGATGCCGATTCTCTTTTCCCTTTTCTTTTTCTTTCCCAATGCAGTGGATCTGCGAGGAGAATCTTTCTTATGGGCAAATGACCTTTCTACCTACGATAGCATTATAAACCTCCCGTTTGAAATTCCATTCTACGGTGATCACGTAAGCCTTTTCACCTTACTGATGACACTTTCCACGCTGCTGTATACCTGGAGCAATAGCCAAATAACCACCGTGCAAGGTCCAATGCAGACGCTGCAGTACATTATGCCGGTCATGTTTTTGTTTGTACTAAATAGTTACGCTTCCGGGCTCACTTTCTACTATTTCGTTTCCAATATGACCACCTTTGGTCAAACGATGCTCTTCCGTAGATTCATTGATGATAAGAAGATTCACAAGACGCTGCAAGAAAACAAGAAGAAAAATGCTACTAAAGGAAAATCGAAGTTTCAGCAGCGTTTGGAGGATGCGATGAAAGCAAAGCAAGAATCACAGCGGACTAGTAAAAAGAAAAAGAAATAGTCGCTGTTGGTCACGGAGCTAAAAACCCTGACTTGTATATCATTTGATAATCATTAGGTTGTTTCTGATCGTAAAAAGAGAATTTTAAGGCCTGATTCTTTTAAACAACTTATGCACATCCAAAGCTACTTGCCTTGGTGTTTAAATATATTTACAGACTTTACCTTTAAAGAAACAATCAGTACGCATGGGCAAGATCATATCAGTAGCCAATCAAAAAGGTGGTGTAGGTAAGACTACTACCACCATCAATCTAGCCGCCAGCCTGGCTGCCTTAGAGTTCAAAACCTTGATTGTGGATGCAGACCCTCAGGCAAATGCAACTTCTGGGGTGGGAATCGATCCCAAAGAAGTAGAAGTCAGTATCTACGAATGCATGGTAGATGGCGCAAGTGCAAAAGACAGCATCGTAAGCACAGATATCAAATACCTTGACTTGCTTCCCTCACACATTGATTTAGTCGGGGCTGAAGTGGAAATGGTAAACATTGATGAACGAGAGGAAAAAATGAAGTTGGCACTGGCAGAAGTTGCAGAAAATTACGATTACATCATTATCGACTGTTCCCCCTCACTCGGCCTCATCACCATCAATGCACTCACAGCCTCTGATTCTGTCGTTGTGCCAGTGCAATGCGAATACTTCGCGCTAGAGGGTTTAGGAAAGCTACTAAATACCATCAAAATCATTCAAACGAGGCTAAATCCAGCGCTGCAGATTGAAGGCATCTTGCTCACCATGTATGATGTGAGGCTTAATCTTGCCAACCAAGTAGTGGAGGAGGTTAAAATGCACTTCGAGTCGCTTGTTTTCTCCACAATGATTCCGAGAAACATAAAGCTAAGTGAATCACCTGGCTTTGGCATGCCGGCCATTACGCATGATGCGGACAGCAAAGGATCGATTAGCTACCTAAACCTGGCAAAAGAGATCCTGCAACGAAACGAAGTGATCGCAGCTTAAAAGTATTCATCCGTATTAAAGTTATAAATGGCTTTGAGGTACTTTCCGTACTGCAGCCGTTCGAATGTAGTTTATGGCAGAAACAAAATTCAAAAAGAAGTCAGGTTTGGGTCGAGGACTTGGAGCGCTGCTTGAAGACTCTGGGACAAAACCTTCTGTAAGTGATTCAAAAGCTAGCGCAGGTGGCTCGATCAAGGAGATCGACATCTCTAAAGTGGAGACCAATCCATGGCAGCCCCGAGCAGATTTTGATGAAGAAGCGCTGCGAGAGCTTGCAGAGTCCATTCAGGTTCAGGGTATCATCCAGCCTATTACAGTACGCTCACTTAATAGCAGCACTTTTCAACTGATTTCAGGTGAGCGAAGATTGCAGGCCAGCAAAAAGGCAGGACTCAAAACCATACCTGCCTACATCCGCTCCGCGGACGATCAGCAGATGCTAGAGATGGCGCTGATTGAGAATATACAGCGAGAAAATCTCAATGCCATTGAAATAGCGCTAAGCTACCAGCGCCTTTTATCCGAATGTAATCTCAAGCAAGAAGCACTAGGAGAGCGCGTGGGTAAAAACAGAAGTACCGTCACAAATTACATGCGACTACTCAAGCTACCTCCAGATATCCAAGTAGCGTTGCGTGATGGTAAGCTTAGCATGGGTCATGCGAGGGCTTTGATCACCGTGGAGGATATTAGTGCCCAACTTCAAATTTTTCACCAAATCCTTGACCAAGGACTATCTGTACGTCAAGTAGAAGCGCTGGTAAAGAGAACCCTAACCAAGGTTGCAGCAGCGCCAGAAAAAAGTGAGGTGATGGGGCAGGAGATTAAAAATATTCAACAGAAGTTATCCTCCCATTTTGGCACAAAGATAAATGTAAAAGCAGACTCTAAAAACAAGGGAGAAATTAAAATACCGTTTGCTTCCACTGAAGATTTAAACAGAATTCTGGAAATTTTGGAGCTTTAGGAGCGACTTTTGCCCCGTGGTTCCCATGCGAACATTCCTCCTCTTTATCTTGACTTTTCCGGTGCTAATAAACACTTATGCGCAGGAGCCCGCAGAACTGATAGACGATTCCACCTTTATCAAAGCGGAAGAAAACGCTGAGTTATTTCGAGAAATGTCCAATCTGGACCCTCAAAGAGCAGCCCTACTTTCTGCAGTCCTACCCGGCTTAGGACAGGTGTATAATAAGCAATACTGGAAAGTGCCCATAGTAGTGACTGGAATGGTGGTTTTCGCACATTTTATCAATTACAACAACAAAGTTTACAATGCCCTAAGAAACGCAGCTTTGATTGATAATGCGACCGGAACCAGCCCTTACGAAGGAATTATTTCATCAGATGATGCGATCATACGAAATAGGGACATCTTTCGAAGGAATCGGGATTTTATGATGGTCCTGGGAGCAGGTTTCTACCTTTTACAAATTGTGGATGCGCACGTCAGCGCTCACCTCGACGAGTTTTTGGTGAATAAAGACTTAGCGTTACACATAGAGCCCTCTATTGAATCAACTCCATTATTTTCGCAGGCCGTGGGTGTTTCTTTAGTTTTGAAATTCTAAAAAAGGTCGTGAAAATTGCGCTTATAGGTTACGGTAAAATGGGTAAAGCGATAGAAAAAATCGCGATTTCCCAGGAACATGAAATTGTTGCCATCATTGACCAAACAGATGCTGTTGAGCAGCTTGCTCAAGTTGATTTGGATGTTGCCATTGAATTCACACAGCCTGATTCAGCCTACAAAAATTTATACTACTGCGTTAGCAATGACATCCCAGTGATTTCGGGAACCACTGGCTGGCTAGAGAAAAGAGAAGAAATAGAAAGTCTCTGCAGAAGCAAAAACAGCACTTTTCTGTATGCAAGCAATTTTAGTATCGGGGTAAACTTGTTTTTTGAGTTGAACGAGTGGCTATCGAGACGAATCCTCAAATTAGGATTTAATAGCAGCATTACTGAGGTACATCATATTGAAAAGAAAGACAGCCCCAGTGGTACAGCTATCACCTTAGCCGAAGGTGTGATTAAAAATGATCCAGCAAAAACTGGGTGGGTAAATAGTAAAACAACCGATCATCAAAAGTTGGCAATCTTTTCGGAACGAAAACCCAACGTACCGGGAACACATACCGTAAGCTATGACGCTGCGCTGGAGTCAATCGAGATAAAGCATACAGCACACGATAGAAATGTATTTGCAGAAGGCGTAGTAAAAGTTGCGGCGTGGATTCACAAAAGAAAAGGAGTATTCACCATGGCTGACTTTATAAACGATAATTAATTCATGTATTTCCACGATTTTAACCCCGTTCTCGTCATTATATTGTTGATTTTGTGGTTCGTATCACAGGGCACAGCGTACTACAAATTTTTTGGAAAGGCTGGTCATGAGGGATGGAAAGGTTTCATACCTATTTACAATTACTACATCCATCTGCAAATTATAGGAAGACCAATATGGTGGCTTGTGCTCTTGTTTGTTCCGGTGATCAACTTTTTTGTGGCACTTACCATGCACCTGGATCTCATGAAGTCCTTTGGGAAGTATACTTATCTTGATCAAGTCTTAGGAGTTCTTTTCGCACCGATTTACATGAATTACATCGCCTGGTCGCCTTCCACTGCATACAAAGCCAAGGCTACTGAGATTCCAAAACCCAAGAAGTCATTCGGAAAAGAGTGGTTTGAGGCAATTGTATTTGCTGTGTTCTGCGCAACGTTTGTTCGCTGGATCTTCATGGAAGCTTATGTAATTCCTACTGGGTCGATGGAGCGGTCCCTACTCATTGGTGATTTTCTTTTTGTAAGTAAGGCCGAATATGGCCCCCGAACTCCGCAAACTCCGCTGCAGGTTCCACTCACCCATCAGACAATTTGGGGAACAGATATACCCTCTTACATTCCCGGAATTTCGCTGAATAGCTTAAGGCTACCATCCTTAGGTAAAGTAGAGCGCAATGATGTAGTAGTTTTCAACTACCCTGTAAATGATCATTACAATCAGCGTAGAGACGGAGCCTATCACCCGATGGATCTAAAGACTCACTATATAAAAAGATGTGTAGCTATTGCTGGCGAGACGATTGAAATAAAGAATACGCAGGTTTTTATAAATGGTGAAGAAGCTGAAAACCCGCCACTTATGCAGCATCAGTATTTTGTGCGAACCAGCGAGAGCATCCGGGACAGGGTTTTTGAAAAGTACTCCATCGATCCGCCTAACCGAGACAAAGTGCCAGGAGGATACGCCATACATATGCCGAAAGAGGTAGCTGGAGAATTAGAAAAGCTGAGCTTTGTAGAAGACGTAATTTTACAACTGGTCCCACAGGACCGACCAGAACCGAATATTTTTCCAAACGCTAAGTTTTTTCCCTGGAATCGTGACTTCTTTGGACCCTTGACAGTCCCGGCTAGGGGGATGCAGATCGAAATCAATCAGGAAACCTTGGCGATGTACGGGAGCACCATTCAAAACTACGAGGGTCATGAAAACGTGAGCATTAATGAAGATGAGCTTACAGTAAATGGTGAAAAAGTCACCGCCTATACTTTCGATAAGGACTACTACTTCATGATGGGTGATAATCGCCACGCCTCCGATGATTCGCGGTATTGGGGCTTTGTACCAGAAGATAATATTGTAGGAGAAGCTTCTTTTATCTGGATGTCCTACAATACTGATGGAAGCTTCTTTAGTAAGATCCGTTGGGGTCGCTTGTTCAATGGAATTGAGTAGGGCTAATCGAGTGCTTTCCTCAAAAATTGATTAAAAGGATGCAGCGTACGAAAGTATTCAGCTACTTTATCAGAAAAACCTTCCATTGTGACTTCACGATTAGAAACATTATGCATGAAAACATAGTGCTTGAGTTGAAGTAGCTCAATAAAGCGATGATCCTTCGGGTATCCCTTGGGAGCTGTTTTCAATTTGTCCGCAAAGTGTGGTTCATCGTATGTCTTTGCGAATTTTTTGTCCTTGATTATCGATAGAAGTTCTTCTCCGTTATAGTCTATTTCCTGCCTTACCTTGGCCAATACTTCACTAGGTGGCTGATAAATTCCGCCCCCTAAGAAGTTATTTCCAGGCTGTATATGAATGTAATATCCGGGTAGCCCTGACTTTTTACCGCCCTCCACCAGAAAAGCACCAAAATTGGTCTTATATGGGTCTTTGTTCTTACTGAATCGAATGTCACGATTGATCCTAAACAGCGTTTTCTTAGGCTCCAGTGCCGCTACTGATGGATCAAAGTCGATGACTTTTGTTAAAATCTCTGCCATGAGTTCCACTATTTGCTCTTTGGCTCGCAGGTATCTTCCGCGATTATCATCCATCCAATCTTTATGATTATTCTGAGATAAGTCCTTTAGAAAATTTAGCGAGAATTGAATATCCATTATCGTAGGGATTTTAGTGTAGTTTCTAGTTTGATCGAACGACTCGCTTTTAAAAGGACAGTTGCACCATTTAAATTAATCTCCGATAAAAATTTCTCGAGTGCTGCTTTCGTATCAAAGTGAGTTTCGGGATCAGCAACCCTTCCAATTTTAGCTCCGACAGTCAATACCTTCGAAATCCCCAACTCTTTTGCGAAATTTAGGATTTCTGTATGTGACTCATCGGGATTCTCTAGCTCATTCATGTCACCCAGTACTGCTACAGTATTTCCCTTCTGCTCTGATAGACTTTCAAGAGCCACCTTCATTGAATCAGGATTCGCATTATACGCATCCAGAATAATACGCACACCATTTTGCTTAATGACCTGCGATCTTGCATTTTCCGGCACATAAGTGGAAATAGCATCAAATATCAATTCATTGCTCACTTTGAAAAAACGACCTACTGCAACTGCGGCAGATACATTGGCAAAATTGTATTTACCATGCAGTTGCGTCTTCACTTTTTGCCCACCAATCTGAAAGGTGAGAAATGGATTCACCTCAAGCATTCCCCACTCCTCTTCGGGAAAGCCAACGTAGTTTTCGAAACGCTTTGCCATGTTGTTCAATACCTTATCCGAAAGATTGATAAACGGGATACCATCATGCCTTCTAAGAAAATCAAACAATTCACTTTTACCTCTGATTACACCTTCTATTCCACCGAAAGTCTCAGTGTGTGCACGTCCGATGTTAGTAATTAATCCATGGGTTGGCTGAGCAATTTCACAATAGCTTGCGATCTCTCCAACATGGTTGGCACCCATTTCAATGATGGCAAGTTCTGTATCCTTTTGAATACCCAACAGAGTTAATGGTACACCAATATGGTTATTGTAATTGCCTTTTGTTGCGTGTACGCGATAGCTTTTTGATAAAACAGCATAGATTAATTCCTTGGTCGTTGTTTTGCCGTTGGAGCCTGTGATTCCCAAAACAGGATTGCGGAATTTGGCTCGATGAGTTTTAGCTATCAGTTGCAAAGCAGCGAGTCCATCTTCTACCAAAATCGTCTTCTCATTTACGACAAACTCAGCTTGATCCACCACCGCAAAACTTGCGCCTTTTTCAAGTGCTGTTAAAGCAAACTCATTCGCATTGAAATTTGGCCCACTTATCGAAAAGAAAATGTTTCCAGGCTCAATGGTACGGGTATCAATAGAAATACCTGTGCTATCTAGGAAAAGTGAATAAAGGTCTTCAATAGGATTTGATTTGTTCATCAGGCACAAAAGTAGCGCTGCTTTCCATAAAGCTATCTTTACAGAATGAATACAAGCAGCTTACGGTTTCTCGCTTATCTCGGCATTATCGTCACCTTGGTCTTGAGTATCTGGTATACGCTGCGCACCTACAATGAAGGTAATCCCAAGTGGATTTACCTCGTGATGTCTTTTAGCATCGCTATACTTCTGAGCTACAATCTTTTTCGTCCCGGAAGACGTAAGGAATAGCTTTAGACGTATTCCAAATAAAAAAAGCTGCCGTGTCTTTCTAATTCAGAGATCGGAATAAGGTCTAAATTGTGCTAGCTGTGGAATAATTCTTGCTCTTTTCGTTATTATGAAGCGTAGCGCGACTTTTGACGAGTCACTACCATCACCATAAGAAATGTTAAAAAAGAACCTTCAACCGACTAGGTCGTAACCATTGTTATGAAAAAAAACCGACTCTACCTCATCATCGCTATTTCTGGAATCGCAATCTTGGCCTTTGCGTTAGCTGGAAGATCCAGCAGTGCCGGACCTGAAGTACTCATTGAAGTAAAACAGGTTGAATTCATTGTAGACATCACCACCTCGGGATCGCTTGAGGCAAAAAACTCCATTGAAATTACGGGGCCCCAAGGTATTCGAAATTATCGCATCTGGAATCTGAACATCCAGGACATAATCCCTGAAGGCACTGAAGTGAAAAAAGGGCAGTATGTGGCGAGGCTAGATCCTTCTGAACTCACTGGAAGGGTTAAAGATGCGCAGCTATCGGTGGAGACGCAACAGTCTAAATACACCGAAACAAAACTCGATACCGCGCTGACGATGCGACAGGCGCGAGATAAAATCATCAACCTGGAGTATGACGTAAGGGAGAAACAACTAGTAGTAGATCAGTCACAATTTGAGCCACCAGCAACCATCCAAAAAGCAGAAATTGAACTTGAAAAGACCAAGAGAGGTCTGATTCAAGAAAAAGAAAACTATGAAATTAAACGACAGCAGAATATAGAGAAGATGCAACAAGCTGCTGCTCGATTACAGGATGATAAAAATGAACTTCAGGGTTTGCTTTCCTTGCAGAAAGAGTTTACAATCCTAGCTCCACAGGACGGCATGCTGATCTATGAACGCGGCTGGGACGGAAAACCGATCAAAGCTGGATCACAGATAAGTGCGTGGGATCCTACGGTAGCCACCCTCCCGGATCTCTCCAAAATGCTTTCAAAAACTTACGTGAATGAGGTTGACATAAGGAAGGTAAAGAAAGGACAGCCAGTTGAAATCGGCTTTGACGCCTTCCCTGATAAAAATCTAAAGGGTAAAGTCATCAAAGTGGCCAATGTTGGGCAGCAACAGCCAAATTCAGATGCAAAGGTCTTTGAGGTAGAGATAGAGGTTTTCGGAACTGATCCAGTGCTAAAACCCGGTATGACAACCAGCAACAAAATCATCACAAAATCTCTAGACAGTGCTTTAGCAATTCCATTAGAATGTCTTCACTCTCAATATGATTCTATTTCTTATGTTTTCGTAAAAAGCGCCGGAGGGGTTTCAAAGCAAGAGGTGATGCTTGGAGAAGCAAATGCCGAATCTGCTAATATTCTCTTAGGTTTAGAAGAAGGAGACAGAATTTATCTTTCCAGCGTTACGGATATGGAGGACAAAGAAGTAAACCTTCTAGATGAAATGAATGGTAAACGCTCACAAAAGGAGGAACCCGATCCTAAACCTGAACAAAATCAAAAAAAGCAGCGAAAAGCATGGGGAGGTAAAAAGCCTCAGAGCTGATGGATAAAGAAAGGCTACAGGCCAACCTACTCATTGCTTTTGAAGCAGTTTTAGCAAATCGTCTTCGTTCTATCCTCACCGCACTCGGCATCATCTTCGGGGTAGCGGCAGTGATCGCGATGCTGGCTATAGGAAATGGTGCACAGCAAGAAATACTTGATCAAATAAAACTGGTAGGTGTTAATAACATCATTATTGAACCAGTAATTGAGCAAACAGAAGAAGACCTAGCCGCCGAAGAGACAGAGGGAAAGGAAAAGAAAAAATTTTCTCCAGGACTCACGCTTCAGGATAAATCGTCTATTTCCCAGACCATTCCCGGAATAGAGACGATCAGCCCGGAAATTTTGCTTGAAACCAGCATCATCAAAAATGGTGTCCGCCGATCTGCAAAACTTGTAGGTGTAGAGCCAGCGTATTTCGAGATATTCAATTTCAAAATTTCCGAAGGTAAGATTTTCAATCAAGCACAGCTGGACAAAGGAGAAGCAGTCTGTATCATTGGAAAAGGGATCAAAACCAAGTTTTTTCCTTCGGAAAATCCAATTGGAAAAATGCTGAAATGCGGTACCAACTGGCTCAGGGTGATTGGGGTGCTGGAAGAGCGCTACATAAGTGAGTCAAGTATCAGCAAGCTTGGGATCAGAGATTACAATATGGACGTCTATACCCCGATTCAAACAGTATTGGTTCGGTATCGCAATCGCGCAGCGCTAACGGAAGAGATGATACAAAAGGCCAATCGAAGGGGAGGTAACGTGGTGATCATTGGGGGGAACTCGGAAAGTGCTGAGAGTGCAAAAAATTATCATCAGCTTGATCGGCTGGTGGTTCAGGTGAGTGAGACCGAAATGCTCAGCCCAACAGCGGATATTATCGTGAGGATGCTAGAGCGCAAACACAATGATGTGGTAGATTATGAGATCGAAATTCCTGAGTTGCTCCTAAAGCAACAGCAGCGAACCAACGACATATTTAGCTACGTCTTGGGTGCCATTGCAGGCATTTCATTGATTGTGGGCGGCATTGGCATTATGAACATCATGCTGGCTTCCGTTTTAGAGCGAATCAAAGAAATTGGCTTGAGACTATCCATTGGAGCCAAGAAGAATGATATCGTAAATCAGTTCATGTTTGAAGCAATGATGATCAGTGTATCTGGCGGCATCATCGGCGTGATCCTTGGGCTATTAATGGCTTTTGCGGTAAGCAGTTTTGCAGATATTCCCACCGTCATTTCTTTTACCTCAATTTTTATCTCACTAGGATTTGCTTTGCTTACTGGGCTGATTTTTGGAATTGCTCCAGCAAGGAGGGCCGCACTTCAAGATCCCATCACCTCACTACGCTATGAATAAAAAATATGCGCTTCTTATTCCCATTCTGCTAGTAGCACTTGCTTCCAGTGGTCAAAGGGTATACTCTCTTGACCAGATTATTCAGCTGGCAAAAGGGCAATCACCTCTGGCAAAGCAAGCAGAAACGAGAAAGGAAAATCGCTACTGGCAGTACCGCTTTTTCAAATCAAACTACAATCCTCAGCTAGCCTTACAGGGAAATTTACCCGGCTACAACCGAGATTTCAATGAAAATAGGCTCGATGATAACACCATACTTTTTCAAGAACGTGAACAGATAAGATCTTCGCTGAACCTGGGGCTTTTTCAACCTATTGCTTTGACAGGAGGAAACATCTCCATCAATTCCGGAACCAGACTATTTGAAGACTTCTCGGCGGATGTTACGCAGTGGAATGCCAATCTAGTCAACATCAGACTTAATCAGCCCCTATTTGCTTTTAACAGACTAAAGTGGGACAAACTGACCCAGCCCATTCGCTATGAAGAGTCCAAAAGAGAATTTGTGGAAGAAATGGAATTTGTTTCTCGTACCGCAGTAAATCGATTCTTTGATTATCTAGACGCGCAAGTGAATTACCAGATTGCCGGCTTTAATCTGGCCAATAATGACACCATTTTTAATATTGAAACGGGCAGATACAATATTGGAAAAACCTCTGAAGACAAACTACTACAGGTAGAACTTCAGCTACTCACCTCACAACAAGATTTGGCGCAGGCAGAGCTTGATTTACAAACCTCCAGACTTGATTTGCGCACTTTTATTGGGCTTACTGAGAATGAGGAATTTGAGCTGGCGCTACCTCTGGAGATCCCTCTTTTTGAAGTAGATGAGAATAAGGCGCTTAATTATGCCAAAAAAAATCGTGCGGATTTTGTTGCCTTTGAGAGGAGACGGCTTGAAGCACTCAGCGAGGTGGCGCAAGCAAAAGGAGAACGATTTCAGATGAATTTAACAGGTTCATTTGGTCTGAATGCACGTGGAAATACTTTTAATGAATCCTATGATGACCCTACTAATCAACTAGTTGGAAACATCACCCTAGATGTTCCCATTATAAATTGGGGAAGAAATGAGGCCAGGCTGAAAACTGCGTTGGCAAACCAGAAATTGACGAGTTACATAATTGCCCAGGATCAGCAAAATTTCGAGCAAGAAATCCTCACACAAGTGAGGCAATTAGATGTGCTACAGAAACAGCTGGAAATTTCTAGAAAATCTGATGAGGTGGCTCAAAAAAGGTACGAAATAGCTCAGAATCGATATCTGATTGGAAAAATAGATATCACCAATCTTAATATCGCTTTGACGGAAAAAGACACAGCAAAACGTAGATACATTGGAGCTTTGCGGACTTATTGGATCGCTTATTACGACCTACGGAGACTTACTCTTTATGATTTTGCAAACAATGAGCTGTTGTATAGTAGTTCGGATTAGCGTCCTACCAAAAGTACCTTCCGCTTTTCTAGATCGCTTGTCACCTCTTGATCAATTTTCGAACGTAGGACTCGGCATCTGTGTTTAGCGTGAGAAGGTAGATACCAGTTTCAACCTCCGATAAGACGCCATTAAGACGCTCCTGAAATGCATTGTTTTCTCCTATTTCTTGAAAAATAAGCTCGCCGCGTATGGTTCTTAAAGTAACTTGAAACGTACCCGAAGAAAATCCCTGAATGATAATCGCTCCTTTCGTAGGATTAGGATAGATTCTGAAATTCGTGTTTTCCACGGAAAGAGCAGGGGGATCTACACCTAAGCCTACTAAATCAACACCTCTTGATACAGCTCCGCTCCTAACCGTAACCTGTGCCCCCTTACCTCCTGCGGAAATAGGTACAAAGCGTACGTAAATATCTGTCTCCGGCACTTCCTGGTCTACAGGAATTAAATTGAGCGATGAGGTGTATTCTCCATTTGCAGATCGAGAAATTTCAAATTCCTCAGGAGCTGTGACCACAAGATCTTCAGCTAAAAAAGTGCCTGAAAGCCTAAAAGGAATTGGTACTGAGGCCACTCCCACAACCGTCTCACCAAAAGAGATCGTAGTTTGCGCCAAGGATAGCACTGGGTCTGGTTGTATGATTACAGCAGATAAATCAATGATTTCTTGTTCATCTCCTGCTGTAAGGGTGATCATTCCGTTTTTTATTCCGGACGTTTCTGAGGAAACCCTTACGGCAACCTCCGTTCGCTCAACATCTCCTCCAACGGATGGGATTTGAAAACTCTGGAGAAAATCTCCTTCCAATCCTAGCGCAATCTCAAACTCACCATTCACTTCTAAGTTCAAGTCAGTGGGAAGATTGCTGGCCTCCACAAAAAAGGTGATTAGCGGACTTTGCTGCCCCAGTTCAAAGCTTTCGAAGGAGATGAAATTCACATCCGGCAGTATTTCCGAAGCTGCCTCAACGGCGATGGCCTGCAAAGTGACCTCACTACTTACTCCAGAAGAACTTAGCAGTAGTATCCTGTCAACTGCTCCTATGCTACTTGGTACAAAACGGACGAAAATGGAGGTTTGCTCCAAAATCCCATCAGTGGAGGACAAACTAAGAGTGGAAGAATAGCTACCATCTTGGGCAAGCGATATGTCAAAGTCTTCGGGTGCAGTGATTAGTAAATCTTCCGAAAGGTCCTCACCACTTACATTCAAAACGAGTGAAGAAGACACCTCTGCAACTTCAACCTCTCCAAATTGTAACTCATCTTGAATAACAGAAATCACCGGATTTAAAGGAACAAAGCCAATTCCAGTCAAGGAAATCTCTTCCTGAAGGCCCGATGAGGTAACTGAAATTGTTCCTACCCTCTCTCCGGTAGATTCAGGGGCAAATCGTACGTACAGTTCCACATTTTGCAGTACTCCATTGCTGGGATCCAGGGTGAGGTCATTCACAAATCCTTGATCCGCAAGCTCTGATATGGTGAATTCTCCAACCGAAGACACAGAAACACTTTCTGTAAGGTGAATACCATCTACTGTAAAAGCTTTTGCGGCTGATGCGGTGCTGACTTCTTGATCGTCAAAAGCAAAAGTGGATGGATTCACATTAAGCACAGGGTCTTGAATAACGATCCCTTCACCATTGAGCGCTAACTCATTGGATATGCCACAAGAGCTAAATTGGAGCATCCCCTGCTGATCACCTTCAATTGTGGGCGCAAATCGAATAAAAATTGTAACTGGTGGTATAAATCCGTCAGTTGGTTCTAGTTCTAGTTGCTGCGAATATCCATTGACTTCATCCAGGGAAATAGCAAAAGCTCCTGAAGTAATTACCAAATTCAAGCTTTCTGTCAATTCCTCTGCGGAAATTGTGAGCATCTCGATGGACTCACTATCTACTTCAGTATCTGCAAAATCAATGTTTGTTGAGGTGCTAAGATCCAGATTTGGCTCAAGCAGTGGCATTATTTCACTTTCAAAAAAAGGTAAAATTTGAATTTCATTATTGAACCTTGAAAGTATTCCGGCAAGATCAAAATCGCTGCAAGGAATAGCACTTCCATTGAAAAATGAAGCATCGTCTATCCGAAGTTGAAACTGTGTACTACCGACTACTATTGGTACACTTACTCCATTTGAAGAAGGATCTATCGGCCAGATAGAATCATCTACAATGGATACGTCTCTTATCTGTACTCTGCTTCCCAGCAAGTCACTTGAAAAGGAAAGATCGCCCGTGGTTATTTCCTGGTAAGGTGGAAGTGCGTTTGCATTCGTCAGCACTTCGAGACTTGTGGCATTTATCTCAATCAGATTGCTGAATTCATCTCTCAGCCCTGTAATCAGTACAGAGTCTCCCTGCGTGGTTTCGCAGGTGCTATTTTGTACAAAGACATTGATCCCGGCAGTCGCATCTTGAACAAAGAAAAGCGTAGCTGTACTTCCATAATCGGGCGTAGTGACAATTCCAGCGATGGTAAATTCATCACCATTACTTCCTGCATAGACATCAGCAATGGTCGAGATAGGGACTTGATCTATCCAGACTGCCTCGACCCATTCGGGATGATCTATGTATGGATTTCTGTTTCCTTGAAAACTAAAAGCGTTATTGTTCCTATCCTCTTCTTTGGAACTCACTGGATCTGCATTGTGCCATTCAAGTAACATCTCTAGCGCCCAATCAGTGAAAACTTGATCTGTACTCCCATTAAGCATGGGGCTATTCCAGGTTACAATCACGTCCTCATAGCGAGTAGCCATGTAAAAGTAAGCTCTTGCCAGGTCCCCTTTGAATTCGTCTATGGGTTCAAAAACAGTACCACTGTAGCCTAGGCTGGACGTTGCAGTTCCTCGCTTACTGCCATTTAGAGAGGTGAAATTTGCTGCACCTACCTCCCCAAAAGGGAAATTCCCCCGGAAATTGTTTACACGGCCGTCGGTGGGAAACAGATGATGAATATCTGTAAACATCGGGGATGCGTCATCAAACCAACTTGCAGGAAAGGAATGTTCTCTGTTGTAGCAATCTCCTTCACTGCTTTGGTTTCCACATCGGGTATTACCCACGGTAAAATTGTAAGGATCGGTACCTTCTGGGTTTTCAGAGTAGATATCAAGGATGGTATTATCATCTTCATAGTACCGATCCAGGTCATTTGTCTCTACGAAAGTCCAGACACTACCATAACTCTGCGCACTTTGATCATCAATTATTTCATGTAGTTGGGTTTTAAGATCAAATCCCGTAGCAGTGGCGCCATCATAGTAATTGGCTGGTGGCTGAGCAACAGAACAGTAGAACCAAAAAAGACAAAGTACTTGACAAATCGTGCGAAAAACCATTGGGGTTGTTTTTACAGCAAAAATGAATCTTGCAGCGCCATTTATGCGGGCATTGCCTCAATTTTCGATAAATGTCAATCTTGTCAGTCATCAAAAGAAAGCTTCATAAACAGATGATACTCAAAAAGAGTAAGCTGCTTGGTTAGCCCCAGTTTCGGATTACTAAATTTAAAGCCTGATCAGGACAGAATTGCTCATGAACAGGATTGCTGCTTGCCTTTTGCTGACTTTATCTACTGGCATTTTGGTTGCTCAGAAGGCTGGAAGGTTTGATGACGAGATAGCCGCTTTTGAAAAACAGGATGAGCTTTACGGTTTTCAAAGAGACTTTATACTATTCACAGGAAGCTCCACGATTCGTCTTTGGGAAAATCTCAAAAAAGACCTACGAGAATACACTGTGCTAAACAGAGGATTTGGTGGTGCCACACTTAAAGACCTTAATCAGTATTGGAACCGAATCGCCAGTAAACACCTTCCATCATTGGTCGTAGTATATTGTGGCGAAAATGACTTAGCAGAGGGAGCCAATGTAGAGCAAACCGTGATTGAATTCAAGAATTTCCTTGCCCGATACTTGCAGCGATATCCCCACACTCCTCTGATCTACATTGCAATGAAACCCTCACCTGCAAGGATGGAGCTATGGGAGCTTTATCAGGAAACGGACCGAAAAATAGCATCAACTTTAGAAAATTATCCCAGTCTGCACTTCGTGGACTTCAGCAGCTCAATGTTTGAAAAAGACAAGTTAAGGTCAGAGATTTTTACCTCAGATAGCTTACATATGAATAAGAAGGCTACAAAATATGGAAGAAAAGCCTTAAGCCTCATTTAAAAGAAAAGATGGCATTGTATCCTAAGAAGCCGTAGTAGCTTACAGCAATTAAAATTTTTGAAAACAGCAAAGCAGCTTTTTCAATAAAAAAGAGTCAAATGAAAGTTTACCAGATTGTAGTAATTCTACTTCTCTCGAAAAGTATTCATGCACAGGATAAAAGCATTGTTTCTATCATAGACGACCTTACTGTAAAGTGGGATCAAGGCGCCATCAATCTTAAGACCTATCAGGGCATCCAGGAATTTTGTCTCAACGCTGAATACCAAGCAGAAACCATTAAGCTGTTGGACGAAATTCATCATTGGGATACCTCACTGTATTTTATTGTGCAGCGAAAGTTTGACATTGAACAAGATAAAGAGGCAGCAGAGACGCTTGCAGACATTGAGAAACTGGAGACCCAATATTCTACAATCAACTTCAAATCGTTTATACAGGACGAGTGTAGTCAACTGAAAGTGATTGCATCTTCCTTTGACCAAGAAACCGTAAAGAAGTACGAAAAGGAGATACGCAAATTTGAGAAAGAACTCGTTCGATACGTCAATAGCATTACCTACAGGATTGACATAATAGATGAACATGTGCACCACCTTGCACTAGATTAGGTCAAAATCAGGCTGCCAATTCTGGATGATATGCCTATCTATCAACTTATAGATGAATTGATCTTTCCTCCGGTATCTGAGGCAGAAGAAGGTGTAGTAGCAATTGGAGGTGATCTAAAGCCAGAACGATTGATGCTGGCTTACCAATCAGGCATTTTCCCATGGTACAATGAGCAAGAGCCTATTATCTGGTGGAGTCCGGATCCAAGAATGGTCCTATTTCCTGAAAGATTACACATTTCACGAAGCATGAAAAGAATTTTGAAAAAAGCTCCTTTCCAAATTACCTTCAATCAGGACTTTCAAGGTGTAATCTCGCACTGCAAGAAAATTTCTCGTCGTGGACAATCAGGCACTTGGATTACCAGAGAAATGCAGCAGGCATACAGCAAGCTTCATACACTTGGCTTTGCTTCTTCGGTGGAAGTGTGGGAGAATGAGGAATTGGTAGGGGGAATGTATGGAGTAGATCTAGGAACGGTTTTCTGCGGGGAATCAATGTTTTCACTAGCACCAAATGCATCGAAGGTTGCGCTTATTTCATTTATGCAAAAATTCCAGGAACGTGGCGGACGGCTACTAGACTGCCAAGTCTACTCAGATCATTTGGCCAGCTTGGGTGCAGAGGAGATCTCACGAGCTGATTTTCTACTTTTTCTGGAAACAGCATAGTCCCTTTCCTGGTCCATTCATACTAAATCTCAGCATTTTCAAATTCCCTAAGCGGACTCACAATATTCAAACAACCCTGACTTGATTCTGTCAAGCGTTTCTTGCAGGATGCTACTGTCCTCCTCCAGCAATGTGATTCTGAAGCCCAGTAGCTCCGATGCAAAAGATGAAATTGGCACCACACATACCTGCTTTGCAGCAAGCAAATAATAAACAAAGCGCTGATCTAATGGCATTTCTTTGGTTAACCATGCAGTTAGCAATTTCTCCACTGCAGGATCTTCTACTGCCATTTTTTGCGCGGGTTTTAGTACACCTTTTTTAAAAATGATTGTATTGTAGAAGGCACCGTTAGTTCGGTTAAATCTGATGTAAGGAACCTCTTCAAAGCACCGCTCCATATATCTGCTCTTCTCTCCTATTTTGTCATTATTCAATTTGATAAAATCGGGGTACTTTGGATGGCTCATGATCAAAGGAATGGCCCGTTGAGGCAGGCGGGTACTGCTTACCTCAATCATTTTTGCATTATCGATTGTATCGCAAAGTAGACTAAACTCAGGGTCAGCGTTACGATTGTAGTATTCGGTCCACCCACATCTGGCACCAGGCCAGGGAAACTCCTTGGAAATACCCTTCAATGAAATTCCCGGTACGTCACCGACAATTTCTGCAAGGGTACATTGTTTTGCCCCATTGTAGATCAAATTCATATAGATCTCATCAAAAATCAAAAAGAGCTGATACTCCCTGGCGATAGAAACAATCCCTTCCAAAATCTCTCGTGGATATACCATTCCAGTGGGATTATCAGGATTAATAACCATGATACCCACAATGTTCGGATTGTATTTTACCTTCATTTCAAGGTCAGTCAAATCAGGATACCAGTTGTTTGCCGGATCAAGCTCATACGTTATGGGATGGTGGTTTGCGTGACCTGCCTCTGCTGAAGAGTGGGTGGAATACGCCGGAGAGGGTCCTACCACACGCGCCGTGGGTCGTAAGTACTGATATATTTTCTGAATGGCATCCCCTAGCCCATTAAAAAAAGTAATGTCCGACGGAGAAATTTGCACCCCACCTACTTGATTGTTCTTTTTTGCTAAAAACTCCCGGGTCTCTAATAGACCTTTCGAATGGCTATAGCCGTAGGTATCGTCTTGCATGGCTAGATCGGAAATGATAGCTTTCATCCAATCTGGAATCCTCGCGTTTTTCTGGATCGGATCGCCAATGTTTTCCCAATAAATGGTCTTTCCAAGGGCTTGAAGTTGTTCAGCCTTTTTCACGATACCACGTATTTCGTAGGATAGCTCGCTGGCTCCTTCTCTGAGTAAGTGCTGTCTCATTCTTCCCGCAAGCTGATAAATCTCACTCGAATGAACCATGAGATTCCATATAATTTTTAAAACAATTATTGGATTCGCTGCGACTGCTTCTTATCACTAAGCAATAGATTTGAGCTAAACGCTAAATACTGTATCGATTATGGCCAGCTCTATCTACATCACTACTGCGGAGGCCCATTGCGGAAAGTCGCTGGTTTGTCTAGGCATCATTGAGCACATACTGCGAAAAACCAGGAGGGTTGCTATCTACAGGCCCATCATCACTTCCAATAAATTGGAAAAAAGGGACAAAAACATCGACCTGATCTTGTCCCATTTTGAACTTGATATATCCTACGAAGAGACTTTCGCTTTCAGTGCCAATGAGGCGCAGGACCTGATTTCTAAAGGTCACATCGATGAAGTACTGGATAGAATCATTGAGAAATATAAGCAGCTAGAAACTAAAAGTGATTTTATACTCTGTGAAGGCAGTGACTTTCTTTCTGAAAGCAGCAGTTTTGAATTTGGTCTTAATGTAAGGATCGCAAAGAATTTGGGCAGTCCGGTCCTTATACTCGGGCGCGGTGACGGTAACCGATCTATTGCTGAGTCCTTGCGACCACTTAAGCTGGCGATCGATGGATTTGTAGACAATGATTGTGAAGTCATTGGGGCAATCATTAACCGGGCCAAGGCAGAAGAAGCCCACGAATTGCTGGTAGCCATGCAAGCAGAACTTCCAGTCAAAGACCTATCGCTCTCCGTAATCCCTGAAAATAAGCTGCTAAAAAGTCCGACAGTAAGAGAAATTCAGGAGCACTTCGACGCGAAAGTGATCTACGGGTCAGAGCTGCTTGAAAATCAAGTATTCAAGTTTTCTATAGCCGCCATGCAAGTGCAAAACTATCTGGAGAAGATTGCTGAAAACTGTATGGTAATCACGCCGGGAGATCGTGGTGAGATCATTTTGAGTACTATTACTGCACATCTCTCAGAAAACTATCCCAAAGTCGCAGGCATATTGCTGACCACCGGTCTCCTGCCCGATGAATCTATCAGAAAGCTACTTGAAGGCATGACTAGCTTTATCCCCATACTTCTCGTAGAAACCAGCACCTACGAAACTGCAATGAGTCTTAAGGAAATTCACTCTTATGTCACTCCTGAGAATCAATCTAAAATAGAGGAAAGCCTCAGGATTTTTGACAAGTATGTGAACGTGCAGGCCCTCGAAGAAAAAATCAGCACTGTGCAAGCAAGAGGGATGACTCCTAGGATGTTTCAATTCCTGCTCACACAGAAGGCTAAAGAATCCAAGAAACACATTGTACTACCTGAAGGTGAAGACGAGCGAGTCTTAAGAGCAGCCGCTTATTTAACTGAGCAGAACATAGTGAGGCTTACGCTTTTGGGAGATAAGGGAAAGATCAATGAACAAATCCTGAGACTCGGCCTAAAGCTTGATGAATCCAAGATTGAAGTGCTCACTCCACACGAGGCACCTAACTATGAAAGCTATGCGGAGACTTTTTATGAGATGCGAAAACACAAAGGTGTGAATATGGACATGGCGCATGACATGCTCAATGATGTCTCGTATTTTGGGACCATGATGGTACACAAAGGACATGCCGACGGTATGGTATCAGGGGCGGTGCATACTACTCAGCACACAATCCGTCCGGCCTTACAGTTTGTGAAAACAAAACCTGATTTTTCCATTGTATCATCGGTTTTTTTCATGTGTCTGGAAGATCGCGTGCTTGTATATGGCGATTGTGCCATCAATCCCAATCCCAACGCGGAAGAACTTGCGGAGATCGCACTTTCCTCGGCTGAAACTGCCAAAGCATTCGGAATTACACCGAAAGTTGCCATGCTTTCTTACTCCTCAGGCCAGTCCGGAAAAGGTGCAGATGTGGAGATCGTGAAGGAAGCAACAGCAATCGTAAAGAAAAAGGATCCGCAGCTGAAAGTAGAAGGGCCTATTCAATACGACGCAGCAGTAGATTACGAAGTAGGCACCAAGAAAATCCCTGATTCCGAAGTAGCAGGACAAGCTACAGTACTGATTTTCCCGGATCTTAATACCGGAAATAATACCTACAAAGCTGTGCAGCGGGAAACGGGTGCAATCGCAATCGGCCCAGTATTACAAGGACTTAATAAACCAGTAAATGACCTCAGCCGGGGCTGCACTGTCGCCGATATCATCAATACCGTGATTATTACCGCCATTCAGGCACAACTCGGCTAACTGTTTTGAATATGAAGATTTTAGTATTAAATGCCGGAAGCTCTAGTATCAAATTTCAGCTTTTCGATATGCCTTCTGGTCAGGTAGCTTTGGCAGGATTGGTAGAGCAGATTGGTGAAGCTAAGGGACGAATCACCTATATACTAAATAGGGAAGCTTCAAAAGGACGAAAGCATTCTGAAAACGCGGTGTTTAAGGATCATAAGTCTGGACTGAAAAAAATCGCAGCACTTATTCAAGATCCAGGACTACAGGTGATCAAAAATATGGCAGACCTAAAAGCTGTTGGTCACAGGGTTGTACATGGAGGTGAAAAGTACAGCGCACCTACAGTGGTCAATAATGACGTCTTTAAAGATTTACAAGCGCTTTCTTTCCTCGCTCCGCTGCATAATCCAGCCAATCTCAAAGGAATAGAAGTTGCTAGCAGTGTTTTTCCCGAGGCTAAACAAGTCGCAGTTTTTGATACGGCATTCCACCAAACCATACCTGATTTTGCCTACAGATTTGCTATTCCTGCATCGTATCATGAAGAGCACGGGATAAGGGCATATGGATTTCATGGCACTTCGCATGCTTTTGTAAGTAAAGCGGCTGCCGACTTCCTCAATTGTCCTCTGGAAAACTTCAATGCGATCACGATCCATCTAGGAAACGGGTGCAGCATGGCAGCCATTAAGGAAGGAAAGAGCGTCGATGTATCTATGGGACTCACGCCGCTTGGTGGTTTGATCATGGGAACACGATCAGGAGACATTGATCCATCAGTAATATTTTTTCTGGAAGATCACTTGAAGATGGGTACCAAGCAGATTAATCAGCTTTTGAATAAAGAAAGCGGACTTAAAGGTTTAACTGGAGAAAATGACCTCCGAAATGTACAAAAGCTATTTCAGGAAGGTGATCCTAAAGCTGAGCTAGCACTCAAAATGTATGTTTATCGGATCAAAAAATATATCGGCGCATATCTTGCAATCTTAGGCAGTATAGATGCCATCATCTTTACAGCAGGTGTAGGAGAGAATAGCGCGTTGATAAGACGGTTGGCTTGCGAGCATCTTGATCACTTAGGTATTTGCTTGGATCAAAAAGCAAATGAGAAGCATGAAGGAGGCCTTCGAAACTTAAGCGCTAAAACGAGTACTGTGCAGGTGCTGGTTGTTCCTACCAATGAAGAATTAGAGATTGCCTCGCAGAGCTACGAATTGGTACTTGGACTTGATGATCCCACCCTTGGTAGCCCATAACTAATTTAAGCAGCAAATTAAAATGAAGCTTTCTTTGATCAATCAGTTTATGCCAAGCTATGTAAAGCAACGCTGTAAAATTGGCTGATATTGAACGCCATAGTGGCGATAACACCACTCCCTAAGATGATTCACCTCATGCTCCACCAATGACTTTATCGCTTTCTTTAGTTCTTTTTCAAAAAGTCTGCGGTCGAAGCTCACTTTTGATAAAATAGTTTTAAAGTATTCTAGCATGTGAATTATTGTTAAGGTTAGAACCAACATTTTAACTTTGGCGTACTCAACAGAATGTTGAATTAAATCCGCAAACAAAATTTGCCGATTGGAATGATTCTTACGAAAAATACGGTCTTAGGTTTTGCTTTTTTTCTGATTGTCACCATCGGGTTTGGGCAAAAGGCGTCAATAAAAATTGGCCAGAATAAAATTGGCATTAATCAATATTTTACCATCACTATCCAGGTAGAAAACGAACGCCTAAAAAAGTACAGTGAATTTCCTGGAATCGAAGGTTTTGTAAAGCGTGGAACATCATCCTCTACCAGTACAAACTTTATAAACGGAAGAATGTCATCCACGCAAAGCCTTACGCAGAACTACCAGGCAACCGCCCAGGGTAAATTTACCTTGTCCCCTTTCACCATGACGATCAACGATACCAAAGTACAATCCAATGGCATCCTGATCGAGGTAGGCGAGCCTGTGCAGCGGCAATCCAGAAGATCACGAGATCCCTTTGACGATTTTTTCAATAGAAGCAGCGGTCCCACTGAATACATAGATGTGGAAGCAGATGCTTTTGCCGCACTCAGTGTAGATAAAAATGAGGTGTTTGTTGGAGAAGGTTTTACCGCAACCCTTGCATTTTATGTTGCAGAGGCAAATGAAGCAGATATGCGCTTTTACGATCTCTCCAATCAAATCACAGAAATTGTGAAGAAAGTAAAGCCTTCCAACTGCTGGGAAGAAAATTTCAGCATTGATCAAATCGTTGGCGATCCCGTCAAAGTAAACGGAAAAGACTACACGCGCTTCAAGATCTACCAAACTACCTACTTCCCACTGACTGTGCAGGATATAGCGTTTCCTTCTGTAGGTCTAAAGATGATTAAGTACAAAGTGGCAAAGAACCGAAGCACAATATTCGGGAGAAGTAAAAAAGAAGACTATGAGACATTTTACTCCAAGCCCAAAAAAGTTACCGTGCGCGATCTGCCTCCTCATCCACTAAAAGATCAGGTCGCTGTAGGTAATTATCGCCTGGAAGAAAAGCTCAGCGTAAAGGAATTATCCACAGGAGAGAGTTTTAACTATGATTTTAATATTAGAGGAGTTGGAAATATTTCAGCTATCGAAGCACCAAGCACCTCCGAGGCGGGTCCATTTGATTTATATCCACCCAACGTAAAGCAGAACATTACCCGAGCAAACGGCAGGGTGAGCGGAACCAAAGGATATAATTATTACGGAATCCCAAATGAACCAGGTACCTATGATCTTGGAGAGATTTTTTCCTGGGTATTCTTCAATCCCAACAAAGAACAATACGATACCCTACAGTCAAATCAAAGTTTGGTGGTGACAGGAGGTAGTAGACAAAACCTCTCTATCGCATCAAACGATCTTGGTGACTTTTACGACCGGATAGGTAGGGTAGACAATTCTTTACAGCCACTGAATGGTAATAGCTGGTTTACTATTTTCGTGAATATTTTAGCAGTGGTCATACTTGGCTTCACCGCTTTCCTACTGCTTAAGAGAGCTAGCTAATTTTTATGAGTAACACAATTGGAAGTATCTACCGGGTTACCTCATTCGGTGAATCGCATGGTGCCGGTGTGGGCGTAGTGATCGATGGATGTCCTGCCGGGATCTCTTTAGACAAAGATTTTATACAATCGGAACTTGACCGCAGGAAACCAGGACAATCAAGGATCACCACCCAGCGCAAAGAAGCAGATACGTTTGAATTTTACTCAGGTGTTTTTGAAGGTAAGTCGACCGGTGCTCCTGTCACCATTTTGATTCACAATAGCGATCAAAAAAGTAAAGATTACGATCACATCAAAGATGTCTATCGCCCGTCTCATGCCGATTTTACTTATGAAGAAAAATACGGCACAAGAGATTATCGTGGGGGTGGACGAAGTTCCGCTCGGATTACCGCTGGCTGGGTGGCCGCTGGCGCAATTGCGAAATTGATCCTTCGGCAGATCCAGGTAGATTGCAAAGCCTATGTATCACAAGTGGGCGAGCTTAAGCTAGAGAAGCATTTTGAAGAGCTTGACCTTTCCACAACTGACGACAATCCAGTGAGGTGCCCAGATGAAAAAATGGCAGAAGAGATGTTTGCCTACATTGATCGGGTGCGTAAGGACAGAGATACAGTAGGTGGAGTGATTACAGGTGTGATTACAGGATCACCGGTAGGATTGGGCGAACCACTTTTTGATAAACTTCACGCCCGCTTGGGACATGCAATGCTCACGATCAATGCGGTGAAAGGATTTGAATACGGCAGTGGCTTTGATGGAATCAGCATGAGGGGATCTGCCCAAAATGACATCTTTGAGAGCAAGGATGGAAAGACAGTGACCAAAACCAACCACTCAGGTGGAATCCAGGGGGGTATCACAAATGGCGAGTCCATCTATTTTCGGGTGGCTTTTAAACCTGTAGCAACCATCATGCAGGACCAATCCTCAGTGGATAAACAGGGCAACGAAGTAACGGTATCAGGTAAAGGGCGCCACGATCCTTGTGTAGTTCCCCGTGCAGTCCCAATCGTGGAAGCCATGTCCGCAATGGTGATGGCTGATTTTCACTTACTTGCACAAGTAAACAAACTTTCCCAGCAACCTTAGCCCTAAGATCAAATAGTACCGAAACTGAATATGAAAAAGCTGCCTCTTCACACTAAAATTATCATCGGCCTACTGGCCGGGATTATCTATGCTTTCATATCCAGTGCATTGGGTTGGAATAAATTCACCATCAATTGGATCGATCCATTTGGTACCATTTTCATTCGGCTGCTAAAATTCATTGCCGTACCACTCGTATTGTTTTCCATCATTAGTGGAATAAGTGGTCTCAGCGATATTTCACGCCTCGGAAAAATGGGTGGGAAAACCCTGGGATTTTACTTAGTCACCACTTTGCTTGCTGTCACCGTAGGGCTATGCGCGGTAAATCTGATAAAACCCGGAACCCATCTGGACCAATCGCAGCGCATTAAAAACAGAATTTCTTACGAATTATGGGCGCAAAGCGAAGCAATCCCGATCAAAGACAATAAGAACTTTTTGGCTGACAGAACCTATGCAGATGTGGTAAAGGAAGTGGCGGGTGCCGAGCAAGTAGCTACCAATACCAAGGTAGAGACCATGAAGCAGAATGCTGAAAGTAGCAAAGACGCACCGCCGTTGCAGTTTATCGTGGATATGGTTCCTGAGAATTTGTTTCTGTCACTTTCCAGCAATGGGCTTATGCTACAGGTCATCTTTTTTGCCATCTTCTTTGGGATCTCCATTGCTGTGCTACCTAGAAAAAAGACTCAGCCGGTAGTGGACTTTGTGAACAGCATTAATGAGATCTTTCTAAAAATGGTAGACTCAGTGATGAAAGTAGCACCCTACTTTGTATTTGCACTGCTGGCCGGTGTAATTGCGAAAATGGCCAATACCCCCGGAGAAGTGTTGGAAATCTTCATAGGACTTGGCTCCTACTCTATCACCATGTTTTTGGCACTGGCCTTTATGGTCTTTGTCTTTTATCCCATTGTGCTTTCACTTTTGGTCAAAAAAATTAGCTACAAAAAATTCTTTAAGAAGTTGGGACCCGCCCAGTTGATGGCGTTTTCCACCAGCTCAAGTGCGGCTACACTGCCAGTGACCATGGAATGTGTAGAAGAAAATATGGGAGTCCCTAAAAATGTTGCCAGCTTCGTTTTACCGATTGGTGCAACGGTAAATATGGACGGAACCAGTATCATGCAAGCGGTTGCGGTGATTTTTATGGCACAGCTTCACATGGTGGATCTTTCGCTAGGTCAGCAGCTTACTATTGTGTTTACCGCAACCTTGGCCTCCATTGGAGCGGCAGCAGTACCCAGTGCAGGCCTGGTAATGCTCATCATTGTTTTACAATCAGTAGGGCTAAACCCTGCCTGGATTGCGATCATTTTCCCCGTGGACCGGATCTTGGATATGTGCCGGACCGTAGTGAATGTGACAGGAGATGCAACGGTTGCCACACTCGTTGCAGGCACTGAAGGTGAACTGTAGTTTAAAGTTTTCTTTTTGTACTTAGATGGAAGATCCCAAGGCACTCACGATTAAATACAATCCAATGAGCAGTACGGACAAAGTAGCGTAGAAAACTGTTAAGAGGGGTTTTTTATTTACCATTGCAATAAATCGATTAAAGAGTAGGCAAAGATCGGATCATTTTTTTTACTGCCATTCTTAGAAAAGTCCAGTTTATCGACATCCAGAAAAGATTGATCTAAGGCACTTCAAAGTCTGCTAATTTTGAACTTTTAGCACCCCTTTTCGGATTACACTATTATTCAACGCTGAAATCGCATGCAGAAAGTAATTACCATCTACACAGAATCGAATCCCAATCCCAATTCTCTGAAATTTGTAGTGAATTTCATGCTGATGCCGGAAGGAATCAGTAGGGATTTTCCTTCTATTGACACCACCGAAAAAGCTCCCTTGGCCCGATTGCTTTTTGAAAAACATGCTTTCGTCACCGGGGTATTCTATATGAATAATTTCATCACCGTAACCAAAAAAGAAGAAGTTGATTGGTTTGAAGTGAAAGCACAAGTGCAGCAAACCATCAAAGAATGGCTTGAAGAAGGAAAAGCAATTATTACAGAGCAGATTCAGGACAATATTGATGCGGAACTTACCGGGGATGATGCCGAGGCAAAGATCAGAGGTGTACTAGAGGAATACATCAAGCCGGCGGTGGAGATGGATGGTGGCGCCATTAAACTGGCTTCCTACAAAGAAGGGGTAGTGACAGTCTCGCTACAAGGTTCTTGCAGTGGCTGTCCCTCATCCACCATTACACTAAAGAACGGTATAGAAAATCTACTGAAGCGCATGGTACCAGAGGTGCAGGAAGTGGTAGCAGAGGAAGCTTAGCTTTCACTGTGGAGCCTTATTTACTGTATGTCACTGAACAGGCCAGGTAATCCTTGATAATTACTTTTGAGAAAGGAGGCCCGAAAACAAACGGTATAAGCCTGTATTTTTTTAATTCAAGATATAAAACCTCAAAATTGAAGGAAAAGTCTCCTTTTCGAGGTTTTGAATTGGCCTTGAATCAATTCCGTTGAGAAATTCAGCTCAAACCAAATTGTTTATAAATCCATTGTTTGAGCGAAGCGACCGGGTTGCCGGTGCAATTTGGATTTATGTATTGTATCTAGCTGAATTTCAAGAATTTATTCACAGCCTTGGGTTTTTTGTCCACTGTGGACTCGGTTCGTGTTTGGGCTAAGCCAAAAATGAAGAGCCTGTTCTGCTTAAGAACATAAATTTGAATAATCAAGGAAACCAACGCTAGTGATTGTAAATGAAAAACCTACTTAGGGCAGAAGAACTCACTGCTTTTCTTCTATCGATCTACTTCTTTGCCCTATCTGATTATGCCTGGTGGTGGTATCCGGCATTAATTCTTTCCCCGGATATCGGAATGCTTGGCTACTTGGTAAATGCAAGATTTGGGGCACTGACCTACAATATTTTCCACCACAGAGGAATTGCAATCTTGCTTGCATTCCTGGGATTTACTTCGGGGCTGCCTCCCTTGTATCTTGCAGGAGTGATCTTATTTGGTCACGCCAGCTTGGATCGAATGTTGGGATATGGCCTAAAATATCCTGACAGTTTCAAAAACACCCATCTCGGGGAACTATAGCGATTAAATGAATGAAGCAAAAAAATCCCCGGCGCATTGCCGAGGATTTTTGAATACAGTTGACTATTAAATCAACCCTTTTTTCGGGCGTCATACACTTTCTTGAGTCCATAAGCAGCTCCGCCAGCGAGCAAGAGACTTAGACCTCCGTCAATCGGTGTGGCAGGCGGAGGTGGAGGCTGCGCCATCAGTACAAATGCCGAGAATACGCCTAAAAGAGACAAAGAATACTTTACTAGATTATTCATTTTTTCAGTGTTTTGGGTGATTTTATTTCAATAAGAATTTAATTGACTGATCCTCAATCTTCAAGATATACAATTTATCCAACTCTAATTTTGGATTCAATCGAGATTGATTGCTTTCAAACTCGATCAGATCTTGGAAGACAACTTTTCCGCTCAGGTCATACACAGCAACTTCTCTTAATCCTTCTGCCTGGAACTCTACATTCAGGCCTGACAAATTACCAAAGACCTTAATGTCGGAAAGTTTGTCCTCATTGGCCAGCACTCCTGCTTTGCCGAAAGACAATTCAAATCTTTGGTTATTGATGGTAATTCCAGAAGTAAAGTCAATCACGGTCTCCTCGTTAAGCTCGTAAATCCTACCGGTTACTTTATCCTTGAGCCTCACGACCAGATCATCAGGAATGTTTTCCATAGCAACCACACCAAGCTTGTACTGCCCAGCTTCTGCTAGATCAACACCCAATTGAACCTTACTTGAAGTGGTAGGAAGCGCTTGGATTGCATACTCTGCACTTCCTTCCAGGGAGTAAAACGACAATCCAGTAGTACCCTTAAGCTTCAATGCGTCAGCCCCATAGTCCCGGCCAAGCGTAAAATCAGCACCTCTGGCAACCAATATTTCATTGTACGTATTGTCTGAATACAGAGACAATTTCACACGTTCTGTATTTGTCACTCTATAGTGGTTAGCATCATCATTGGCACCAACATCTAAGGTTTGCATAGAAGGAGCAAAATCCACTGCACCGTCACCACTGTTGCTAATTGCATTCACAAAAAAGCCTTGCATAGAGGCAATGTATCCGCTTCCCGCAGCATCCTCTCCTTGAAGGCCAGAAACACCATCAGATAAATCATTGGTTGATACCATCATTCCTGAATTGGTATATACAATGAAGTCACCACCTCTGGCACTTCCAACGTTAGAACCACCATCATCCCAGAAATAGAGTACACCATCCGTATCATCAAGGTTTGCAGTAAGAAAATCATCACGTGAGATCGCTGAAGTGTAAGGATTAGCTACCAATTCAAAATTCCCTGCAGTGACAGGAACTGATACTGCTCCTGTTTCGGGGGTACCTGCAAACGTTAATACAGGTACTGTTCCTGAAATGTCAAAATAATCTATTTGATAAGTACCACCATCAATCGGACTAGTGGATGTATTATCGTAGGCAAAAGCAATGTAAAGCGCTGCTTCTGAAGTGTATGCGCTCAAATCTGCCGTGTAGGTACTGTAGCTGCTAAATCCACTACTTGAAGTAGGAAAATCGCTATCTAATGTTAGTTCCGCCCAGGTGGCGTTAGTAACATCATCCACATAGTCAGTAGAAACCTGAATAGTAAGTACATCAGCGTTATCAAGAAAGCCTACCGCTACATCAAATGTCAATTTGGGATCTGTAATTGAAGTTAGATCCAGCGCAGGGGAAACAAGCCAATCTTCATTTGCATTGTCCATACTATTTGCAAATCCTGACATTGAAGCATAAAAAATTCCTGAGAAGCTTCCATTTCCCCATACTTGATCTCCTACCACACTTTGTGCTGTAAACATTCCAAGATCCGAATCAAAAGATTCAAAAAAGTAAGAAGCTGAACCACTGCTATTCACTGTTGATGGATCATATGCGACAAAGTATCCGGCCCCAGGGCTCATAGTGGCTCCTGATTCATTTAAGTTAGTAGTGTATTCATTGCCAACATACCCAAAGACAAAGGCAGCATCTAGATCACTAAATGTAGTAGCTGTTGTGGATCCTACTATGCTGTAACCAAAGTTTCCTGCAATGTTTCTCTCGATCTCAAATTGTCCATCCACCGTCGAACTACCAGATATAATCAATGCTCCACCTGACTCAACTGTAAGCAGACCTCCAGTTTCAATTGTAAGATCACCGATTTCAACAGCAAGGCTAGCATCGATAATTGGATTGTTTCTAGAACCCTGAGAAACGTCTGGAATCACAATGTCATTGGCACTTGTAGGTACAGCATCTCCATCCCAGTTACCTGCGACATTCCACACACTTGATTCTGATCCATCCCAAGTTAAGATTCCAGAAGTAGTCACAACAGTAGGAGCACCAGGCGACGCTAGATCAGAGCAAGAACAAGCGTTTTTGTTAAGGTCAAAACCAGTACCATCCGCAGGAGTTCTCACGATGGAATTCCCATCAGAGTCGTTTCCAAAATCCTCGACTGTACCAATTAAAGAGGCGGTAGTTGAAAAGCTCGCTAATGAAAAGAAATCAAAGTCGGAATCCCCATTATACTTAGCCTGTACAAACTCATCACTAACTGGATTTACCAACGCAAAATTGTCTCCACCATTTGAAAATGAGACTACTCCCCCAGTACTAAAGGCGAGATTATCACCAGTCACCGCTGGAAGTGATCCGTCAACAATGTCTGAAACTACAACCACGTAAGCACCTGCCTTCAAAATTGTATTGGAAGGAAAAGTGTAGATAGCCCCATCAGTGTCTTCATCCCAAAACTCCCATCCGCTAATATCTATATCTGATGAGGAAAGGTTGAAGAATTCTACAAATTCATCTTGAGTTTCAGCAGTGCCGTCTCCGTCTGTATCAAAATTATCTCCACCACTATTTGGATCAGCAAGAATTTCACTGAACACAACTCCTCCGCTAAGCACACTTTGGCCGTAGCTGGAAATTGCGCAGGAGATACACAAGACAAGTAAAAGTTTTTTCATAATCACTAGGTTTATATTTTAAGGATTGATGATTCAAACATAGATATTCAAATAAGCTGATAAGACAACTAAAATTTGTCTTATTGTTAACATTTGGTAACATTAGCTTCGTTTTATCTTCACATAGCAATATTATCATTTGCATCCATTTCTCCTTAGTCTTTTAAAAACGGTGATTTTGCAGATCAGAGCTATCTTCGAATTCCTTAAAACCCGCTATTACATGTACTGGCAAAATATGAATAGGTATGGATAGACCATTGGTCTCTATTATCATGGCAGTGAAGGACACAGCGAGCTATCTGCCTGCTTGTCTTGATTCTATCCTACAACAGACCTATGGAAATTGGGAATTGATCGCCATCAATGACCACTCTATAGACCATTCTCCTGAAATCTTGTACGAGTATGCGGCAAAAGATGATCGTATTATGGTCTTCCACAGCATTCGCCCTAAGTTGATTCCTACCCTTAAAGAGGGATACAAGTACGCAAACGGGGATCTGATCAATCGCATGGATTCTGATGACAAAATGCCTCCAGATAAACTTGAAGCGCTGGTGCTTAATTGGGAACAACATGGAGAGGGGCATGTGATAGCGGGAGGCACCCAGCACTTTACAGACCATGGTGATGTAGGTGATGGATTCCGTAGGTATGAAAAGTGGTTGAATGAAGTGGCAAAAACGGGCACACATTATGAACAGATTTACCAGGAGTGCGTAATACCTTCTCATTCCTGGATCATCCATAAAAATGATTTTGATCGCATAGGTGCATTTAACCCGGAGGTCTATCCTGAGGACTATGACCTTTGCTTTCGCTTTTACCAGCATGGGTTAAAGGTGATAGGTATTGATAAGGTACTTCATTTTTGGCGAGATCGGGAAGATCGAATATCCCGTACTTGGGATGAGTACAAGGACTACCGATACTTTGAGCTGAAAGTCCGCTACTTCTACAAAATTGATCGGGACCGCAGCAGGCCGCTAATGCTTTGGGGTGCTGGCAAAAATGGTAAAGACCTGGCCAAGCTCTTGCTTGAAGAGGAAGAGTCTTTTCATTGGGTTTGTGACAATGAACGAAAAATCGGAAAAGAGATTTACCAAATTGTACTTAAGGCCTCTGAAAAAATTCCCGAAATCAAGGATCCTCAAATATTGATTGCGGTCTCCTCACCCGACGAAAAAGAACAAATCCTCTCTCAATTGAAATCCTGGAAAAAGGCGCCTGCAAAGGACTTCTGGTTTTTCTTATGACATCAAACAAAACGTTAAGTTTGGTGATCATAGTGGTCGCACAGTTTCTGTGCACCTCACTTTGGTTTTCAGGAAATGCAGTGGTGCAACAGATCCTGAAACACCTTGCCGAAGGCACACAATCTGCCTCCTGGATGACCTCATCCGTTCAGCTCGGCTTTATCTGCGGGACCCTCTTTTATGCGCTTTTTACTATTCCAGATAGATTTAATGCAACCACAGTTTTCCTAATCAGCGCGATTCTTGGGGCCGTTGCTAACGGATTAATTTCCCTGCAAAGCTCCTTCTGGTCCGTAATTACCCGTCGGGCATCCACTGGTTTCTTCCTTGCAGGTATCTACCCGGTCGGGATGAAGATTGCTGCAGACTACTTTGAAAAAAGTCTGGAAGTATCGATGGGTTTTCTAGTCGGTGCTTTGGTTTTAGGAACTGCCTCTCCTCATTTGATCGCGGCAGTTGGGGCAAACTTTAACTGGAAGTTCGTGCTCTACGTTACCTCCTTTTTAGCATTCTTGGGTGGTCTTTTGATGAAAATTTTTATTCGAAGTAGTGTTTCGGAAAAACCTAAGTCTCTTGTTCGCTCTGGAAATCTAAGGTTAGTTTTTAAGGATAAGAGATTTCGGTCCGCCGCGCTGGGATATTTCGGGCACATGTGGGAACTCTACACCTTTTGGGCCTTTGTACCTTTACTAATCTTAAGCAATAGGCACTTTGAGGGGTCATCAGGTTCTCAAACTTCATTACTGGCTTTTATGGTTATTGGCATGGGAGCGATCTCTTGCTTTCTTTCCGGTTTTCTTGCAGTAAAAAATGGTACACAAAGAAGCGTAAGGTTTTTCCTCGCTTGTTCTGCACTTTGCTGTCTCACGATACCTTTTTTCACAAGCGCATCTCCGATATTTTTCGTAGCATTCTTGATTTTCTGGGGCATGATGGTGATTGCTGATTCTCCCTTGCTAAGCACTTTGGTTGCACAAAATGCCGCAAAATCTCTAAAAGGTACCGCACTTACCATAGTCACCTGTATTGGTTTTGCACTCACGATTTTGAGCATTCAGTTTGCAGGATTTTTCATTAATTCTGGCGGGGATCAATACCTTGGATTACTTCTACTCCCCGGACCAATTATAGGATTGATCGCTCTGAAATAAGGATACTGCCTCTGGGATACTGCCTCAGGATACCTAACCTGTATACTAGAAATCAGAAATCTAGCCCAAGCGTAAAATAGTATCTCTTACCTCTGGTCGTGCCGTCAAGGTAGGGCGTTGCTACATCAAATTTTAGGTAATAGCCAAATAGCACGGTTCTCAGTCCCCACCCATAACCTCCGAGCCATGGGTTTTGAAATTTTACAATTTCTGCGCTAATCGGTCCAGGTTGGTTTGAATTGGGATTTTGACTTTGGAAAAATTCCGTAATAGGCCTTCCATCTTTGAATGGAGGTCTTCCGGTCCATACAGAGCCTAAATCAGCAAACCCAATTACCTGAAAATTCCGCAAGAAATTTGATTTGATAGGACCATTAGCCAAATACTGAAATAAAGGCAATCTCAGCTCAGAATTGATCACCAAGACATCAGAGCCGAAAGCTTCATTAAAATCTAAGCCTCGAAGATTGGTTGCGAATTCATTGAAGAAGATGTCGCTATTGTTAAAATTTTCGTTGAAATCCAGCGGGTCATTTTCTCCTCTGGAATTACGTCTGGCAAAAAGCCAATTATCCATTCCGCCAAGCATATAATCTTTTCGTGCAGGACCCATATGCCTACCGTATAGCACCCGATTGGCCCAGGTGATCTCGCGGTGCAATTTTTGGTAGTGTCGGAAATTGCACCGCGAGATCTGAGAGATGCACGTGCTGTGTGTATTCCAGGAATGCTCGGGTACCTTGAAATAGGTTAAAAGACTTTTCTATGGTATTATCAAAAACCAAGGCTGCTCGTCCGCCTGCATAGCTTTCTGAGCTGTTTTGGGCCTGCTCTGTGGCTGCCCCGGTCACATTTAAAAAATTCAGATTGGTGAAGGTAGTGGTAGTAATAAAAGGCGTGACCTGCACTCTAAAAGTATGTGTCAGTGGTACCGAGGCTGTCAATTGGTAGCTGCTAAGCTGATACTTCTGTAAAAAATTGGGATCATTACCGGCAATCAGAGAGTTGTCAATTTCATAGGTTTTCCGATCCACGCGAAATTTAAAGTCCATCCAGTACCTCAAATACTGAAACTCGGCGTAAATGTCCCCTTGCCGAAGGTCAGGCTTTACCAGTGCACCTCCCTTGAGCTTATAATTTTCTAGCACGTCGTTGATCTCTGTCTCCAGCAGCATCATGAAATTCCGGTAAGGATCCCACAGAAATGAAGTGATCACGTTGTTGAACGTAAACCTAGGTCGGTATGGGATAGGACCGATACGTTCGTTCTCCTGCTCAAAGCTCTGGTACTTACTGAAAAAAGACTCGGGTTGGTAGGCATTTTCAGTCTCGTCTTCAAAAACATAGTTATCCGTGTCGATCCAGCTTGGATCATCAGATTCGACATTTTCATCCTCCTCTTCAAACTCAAAATCATCCACATCTTCAACATCCTTCACTTCTTCTTTTACCTCTTTCTGCTGCTGGTTTCTAAGTACTCGGGTCACCACACGAATGGCATTTCTTCGCCTTTGTCGAGGAGTCTCCATGGTAAATTTGCTGGATATCAGGTCCGGTGAAGTATCAAGAAAAATAGAAGGGTCCCCGTCTTTCAAGGCTAGATAAGTAACCTTAGAAGGATCAAAATGTAAATCGTAACTCAGAATGGACTTATCATAATTTGATATCTGTGTATGAACCGAATCCCGAAAAGAATACCGATAGATATTGGTGATCCCCTTCTGATCACTCAAGTAATAAATTTCACTTAAGCTGCGCGCTACAGGCTTTCGGTCTTCACTCAGCGTATTGGTAATTCTGTAAAAGTTGTTGGTTGTGGTGTCCAGGTCGTAGACAAAAATATTGAAGTTGTCATCGAGATCAGTAAGGGAAACCTTGGAAGCTACTTTTACGGAATCATCAATCCGATTAGAGCTAAATAGAATTGCTGCGGTTCCAGGAACAAATGTTGGGTCAAGGTCATCGTACACATCTCTGGTGATTCTTCTCAAAGCACTTCGGTTCATGGCGGTTAAAAACAGATCATTTTGGCCGTCTATGTCACCAGATATTACTGCGAGTCGACCATTATCGTTGAACGAAAAACTCTCAATTTGACGAAAACGGGTCAAGGGCTTCTGGCTTTTCTTGCCATTGGTTACATCATAGGTGTTGAGGTACAAAAAACCTCTTCTGAATAGAATTACGCCTAATCGCGTGTCGTCCTGCCAGTCAAGTAACGGAAGCTGCTGATCCACGTCTTGTCCATTGATCCTGAATCCGCCCGAAACAACTTTTTTGGTTTGGTTGCTTTCCAGATCCTTGGCGAAGACCGTGTAGGTTCCGTTTTTCAGGGTAGCGTAAGCCACTCTGTTAGCATCTTTATTGAAAGAAATAGAGGTAGTAATCAAGTCTCTAACGCCCCTGATTTTTCTCAATATATCTTCCTTGTCAATCGCTACGTAGTTGTTCTCTACTTCTTCTTTCTGAAGCAAATAGTAGTTCTTCCATTCATTGAGGAAGGTTTTAAAGGAAAGCCCCAGCGTATTGGCAATGCTATTTTCCTCTTTCCTTATTATGCGAGTTAAGTTGAGAATATTTGAAATGTTACTTTCTCCATACTTCACCGCGATGTAATTCCAGATACTTTGGCCCACTATTGCCGCTTCCTCACCGGAAATTCTTGTAAGCTTTTTTATTCTCTTTCCAGACATATAGTCCCGAAGAAAATCATCCATCTCCCGAGACCAACCATAAGCAATGTATCGAGCCGCACCATCGATAAACCACTCCGGAAGGGATAGCAAGTAGCTGTTTTGGAATATCTCCGCCAAGCTACCACCGTACATCATGTCTTCAATGAGGTTACTAGAGAGTTTGTAAATGAGGTCGTCTTTAAACTGGTGTGCCTTTCCCGGGTAAGCTACTTCCAGTTGTAATTTTACAAATTCAGTCCTTCCTCCAATGGTATATACCGCCCCGTCTATTCCCACATTGCTTTGTTGTAGGTCGTGAATAGAGTTATATATAAAAATTTTTGTTTTACTGTAAGGCGCATATCCCAGCTTATCCGTCAATGAAACAAATTCATCCTCTAGAAAATTGACAGCCGCAAGCGCATACTCCTGCCCTCCGGGATAATAGTAAATGTCAAAGTTGTTGGTTGAATAATAGTACCAGTCAAAATTCTTGTACTGGATCCGATTTTGACCAAATGACGTTGAGTAATGCTGCGCCTTTAGGCCGAGAATGGCCAACACCATCGTACACCCAAGGCAAAATATTTTAATAGACCCTCTCAACATTTATCTCTTTTTCAAGCTCATTTTTGTTTTCAAGTACATCTACGAAATGTTTCGCAAAGTAAGGCGCCAACGTTACTCCTTTCGCCCCTAGTCCATTGAAAATACCCACGTTTCTATTTAAAGGATGGAATCCGATGTACGGTTTACGATCATGCGTTGCAGGTCGTACTCCCGCTCTTTCTGCTAAAATTCGATAATCCGCATCAAAAATTCTGCCTAAACGAGATATTATATTTTCTATTCCCTCCTTCTGAGGCTCATAGCTCAATATGTTGTGATCATATGTCGCACCTACAGTAAAAAAATTCTCCTTTGGTATGATGAATACACCTTGATTAACAATACGATCCTTCGGGAGCTCACAGGCAATATCAATCAAATCACCACGCACAGGTCTAAATCTTAGTTGAGACCATAACTTAGGAATCACAGCCCCTTGGCAAAAGATAATTTTACCAGCTTCATAGCCTCTATATCGAATCTCATTTTCCAGAGACAGTTCTTCCAAACTAACTTCCTGTGCCTGGTAGCTACCTTGTGCTATCAAGACTTTTCGATAGCCGGTAATCAGCGACGGAATATCTACATAGCCACTTTTTTTGATCTCGATTCCACCCCATCGGTCCATTACACCGGGAATACCCAGGCTAGCCACATGAACATCCGCAATGAAAGGAGAGTATTCCTCATCAGCCTGTCTTCCTTGCCAGTCGTTTAGGTCACCAACAGTCAAGAACGGGCGATAAATTGTTTTTGAATGTAAAAACTTAGACCCAGTGACCTTTTCCAATTCCCGATAGTCTTCTTCCAAATTTTTAAAGAGTTCCTCAGCACGCCATGTTTTGACCATTTTTCGCCCGGTGATAGGGTTGTAAAGACCTGCTGCTTTTTTGGAAGAGGTATTTTCTACCTCACTGTCAAACACGACGAAGGACTTATTTCTTTTCTTCAGCTGATGCGAAATCCACACGCCGGCAATGCCGAGCCCAACAATGAGATAATCTACTCTATTACTGCTCAAAATCGACTTTCTTGAAAAAGATATGCATGAGTAACCTGAGGTTATGAATTCAGTTTAGGAATAAGATTCATATTTGTGACTTCAGCAAGGAGCCCTTTATTCGGAACCTCTAAAAAAGTAAAAACCCCTGCATAGCGTAGTAATTTATGATGACCATCCATTCATTCGTTTTCAACCCATTTTATGAGAATACCTACGTGGTACATTCGCCCACCGGCCGATGTGTGATCATTGATCCCGGGTGTTATGAAGACTTTGAATATCAGGAGGTTTTCGATTACCTCTCCATGAATGAATTAAAAGTGGAAGCAGTTATTAATACCCACTGTCACATCGATCATGTACTTGGCAATGAGCGCCTAAAGAAAAAATACAATGTGCCTCTCAAGATCCCAAAAAACGAGTTGGAGATATTAAACGCAATTCCAATTTTAGCTCCCCAATGGGGAATTACTGGATTTCAGACTGCTGAGGTAGATCAGTTTTTAGTAGAAGGAGAAAAAATTATCCTAGATGAGATAGTATTTGAAATCCTTGAGGTCCCTGGACATTCACCGGGTCATCAAATGTTTTATAACAAAACTGAGAAAATCTTGATAGGGGGAGACGTGCTTTTTCGGGAAAGCATAGGACGCACCGATCTTCCTGGCGGGGATCATTCCACTTTGATTACCAATATCCAACAGAAAGTTTACAGTTTGCCGGACGATGTGACGGTATTTCCCGGACATGGGCCGTCCACAACCATCGGGCACGAGAAGAAACACAATCCTTTTGTGAAGGGGTGAAAAAAAACATCCCCAATATCCTGACCTGCGCAAACTTGATTGCTGGTTGCGTAGGGATCTATTATGTCTTGAGTGGCCAGGAATACGATGCAATTTACTTTGTATTGGCTGGTGCACTCTTTGACCTGCTGGACGGCTTGGTCGCTCGTTTACTACAAGTAAGCTCTGAAATTGGCAAGCATCTAGATTCGCTGGCTGATCTTGTGACTTTCGGGGTGTTACCTTCCTTCTTTCTTTTAAAACAGGTAGAGGGAGAAGGTTGGATTCAATGGTTTCCTCTGCTTATTGCTGCTTTTTCTGCCGTTCGATTGGCACGATTCAACTTGGACACCAATCAATCCTCAGAATTTATAGGATTACCAACACCCGCAAATGCCATCATGCTTACGAGTTTGATTTTTCTACCATTTGAATTGAACGCAAGCAGCACGATACCCATCGTTGCTATCTCTTCAGTACTTCTGATTAGTAACATTAAATTGATGGCATTGAAGTTTAGCCACTTTCGGTTGAAAGGAAACGAATTCCGTTGGATTCTTATCATTAGCACCTTAGTACTATTCATCGTGTTCCAATGGACCTTCATCCCTTTTCTCATCCCTTCCTATGTGGTCTTTTCGGCGATCAATAACTTTCTAAAAAAAGACACAAAGTAGAATTTTGCCTTGCGAAATTGCGTTGTTTGAAGAATGAGTAGGAGGTTTTGCATATTACTTGCATTTGCGCTGGTTTGGCGACTCGGGATCGCGCAATCGTCAGTGCTCGCCACAGGTGATTGGTACAAGATCGGTGTTACAGAATCGGGAATGTACAAGATCAGCAGGAGCACGCTGGACGCACTAGGAATCTCTAACATTGGAGACCCTACTGAGATCCAGCTTTACGGAAATGGAGTAAAGGGTGAGCTCCCGCAAGAAAACAGTGCGATACGACCAGTTGATCTCATTGAAAATGCCATTTTGGTAGAAGGTCAGGAAGATGGCAGATTCGATGATAATGACTATATTTTGTTTTATGCAGTGGGCCCTCACAAAAAGTCATGGACAACCGCTGGATTTGACTTTAGTAAAAATATTTACGCTGATACCTCCTATTACTTCCTGCGTCTTGGTACAGAGGGGGGCAAAAGAATTGCGATCAGGCCGAGTCTTGAGGATGACGCAACTACACTCATTGAAGAATATGACGACCATATCACTTTTGAGTTGGATGAAAGAAATTTGATCTCATCAGGAAGAAATTGGCTCGGTGAGATTATTTCAAGCGGGGATCAGTTCCTGCAGCAATATGAAATACAAAACATTTCCTCGGAGATAAACGGATTTTTCTCCTTTGCAAGTCAATCTCCCGAAGAAGCAACACTTACCATTTCAGGAAATAGCCAGGAGGCAGGTACACTGTCTTTAGAATCAATAAGAACAGGAGAGGGATCTCTATATTCTTTGAAAGCAAGTCAGGCAGAGGGATTTTTTTCCTTACCACAAGCCGAAGATTTTGAACTCAATTTATCTTTTCAAAGTAGCGGTTTGAATGCCAGAGGCTTTTTAGATCGGTATTTCCTTACTTTCCAAAGGGAACTGCGACAAAACGGACCTGAGACCCAATTTAGGTCAGTAGGAGCCGTAGGAAATAAGTCTAAATATGTGCTGCAGAACCAAAATGAGGCAAACCTGAAAGTCTGGAATGTTTCAGATCCTACCAACTATTTTCAGCAAGAATATCAACAGACGGGTCAAGAAATTTCTTTTGTAAGCAGCTCCGAGGAAATAGAAGAGTTTGTCTCATTTGAGGCAGCTGATCTGCCCACGCCATTCGTTTTTGGAGCTGTCCGAAATCAAAACCTGAGAGGCGATCTGAACTACGATGGACTCATAGTGGCTCCTCCGCAATTCCTTTCAGAAGCAAACCGACTGGCCGATTTCCACAGGAAAAATGATGGACTCGCTGTGAAGGTTGTTACCCCTCGGTCAATATATAATGAGTTCAGCTCGGGCAGGCAAGATGTAACTGCAATTCGAGACTATGCTCGACTGGCGTACACGAATGGTAATTTGAAATACTTATTGCTATTCGGCGACTGCTCCTATGACTACAAAGACCGATTGCGAGTAAATACGAACTTTGTTCCCACTTACGAATCTCGGGACAGCTTTGATCCTATCTACAGTCACTCTTCAGACGACTATTACGGCTTCTTTGAAGCGAATGAAGGGTTCTGGGAAGAGTCTCGCGCGGGCGATCATACGTTGGAAATAGGGATAGGTAGACTTCCAGTGAAAACTTTAGAAGAATCTCGTGCAGTAGTGGATAAGATCATTTATTATTCCACTAGTGCCACTACGCTTGGCAACTGGAAACATGAGGTGACTTATGTAGCCGATGATGAGGATGGAAATGTACATCTGAGACACGTAGAAGATTTATCTGAAATTATCGATACCACGTATGCAGCTTACTCTCTCAATAAACTCTTTCTGGACTCATTCGATCAAATATCCAATGGATCGGAGGAAGTGTCACCGCAGACAGCACAATCGTTAAAAAATAAAATCAGAGAAGGGTCTTTTGTGATCAATTTTATTGGCCATGGAAATGAGCGAGTATGGACAGAAGAAGAAGTTTTATCAAATGAAGACATTGAGGTTTTAAACAACCGCAGCAGACTCCCCATTTTTGTAACCGCCACCTGTGAGTTTGGAAGATATGATGACCCTTTTCAGGTTTCAGGAGCCGAAAGATTGCTTTTGAAGGCAGACGGAGGAGCCATCGCATTATTAACGACCTCCAGGCCTGTGTTTGCAAGCACTAATTTTCCACTGAATCAAGCTTTTCATGAGAACATTTTCAGAAAGGTGGATGGCAGTTTTCAACGGCTGGGAGACGTGATTCGCGCTACAAAGAATGACGGTTTAGCTGGAGCTGTTAACAGAAATTTCACCTTACTTGGAGACCCTATGCTTTTACCGGCTTTTCCAAAGTTAGACATTGACCTCAGCAGTTTTGAATTAGATACAATCAGTGCTTTGGATCAAGTAGTAATTTCTGGAGCCGTGAATCAAGAAGGTGTATTAAGAGAAGATTTTAATGGCACTTTGTCTGTGGTGATTCACGATGTGGAAGAAACCTTTAGAACCAGGGGCCAGGGCACCAATATTCCCTTTCCCTACGAACTGAGAACCAACGCAATTTTCAGAGGTGAAGCTACCGTAACGGATGGACGCTTTAGCTTCTCATTCATTGCTCCAAAAAACATTTCTTATCAATTCGCGAAAGGGAAGATAAGTATCTACGCAGCAGATCCCACAAACAATTTGGACGCAGCTGGATCATCCCGATCTTTTATCATCGGAGGGACCAACCCAGACCCTCTACCTGATAATGACCCTCCTCAAATAAATATGTTTATGAACAGCCCGTCTTTCAGCAATGGCGGGATTGTAGGACGTAATGCGCTCCTTATCGCCAATCTTGAAGATTTGAGTGGCATTTCCACAGCTAGCAGTGGTGTGGTAAAAGGAATATCACTTGAGATTAATAATGAGCGGTTCAACCTAAATGAATTCTACACCGCCGCACTAGACGACTTTACAAAGGGAACCATCGTTTACCCGCTTCAAGACCTTGAACCAGATAGATATAAAGCAAGCTTAACTGTATGGGATACCCATAACAATGCAGCCACCACATCAATAGATTTTGTGGTTTCTGATAAAAATGAGCTATTTGTGTACAATGAGCTATTTTACCCTAATCCTATCCCAATCGATCAAGAGTTCAAGGTCAGGTTTGAACATGATAGGCAAGCTGAAGATGTAAATGTCGATATTTTAATCTATAATGGATTAGGTGAAACGATAACGAAGCAAACTTATCTGTTTCAAAATAGCGGTAGAGAAGTTACAATTTCGGTACCAATGGAAACAAACGGCAGAAGCCGTCTGAATCAAGGGATATATTATTGCCGAATGATAATTAGCAGTAATTTTGATGGTGCGACAAAAGAAATTACCAGAAAGCTCGTTGTTTCCAACTGAGTGACTCATCCAATGCTCAGCAAATCATTTAGAACCGACATAACCAGCAGTGGATTAATTGATTTTAATCTGAATTAACCCCTAAAATGAACCATTTCTATAAGTATTACTTAGCAACATTAATCACGGTAGTTTCTCTAACCTGTTGGGGACAATCTGGCTTTATATCTGGTCAGGATAGCCTAAGAAACCCTATTACCGTTGCAGTTCCCTTTATCAGTTTTGCACCCGATAGTAGAGCTTCCGCGATGGGAGATGTAGGGGTCGCAACCAGTGCAGATGTGAATAGTGTTCACTGGAATAATGGAAAGCTGGCATTTGTAGAAAATGACTTAGGATTTGCGTTTTCCTATTCTCCTTGGTTAGGGAATATTGTAGATGATATGTCCCTCAATTACCTATCCTTCTATAAGAAAATAGATCAAACACAAACCTTTGGGGCTTCCTTCCGCTATTTTGATCTGGGAGAAATTGCCCTATTTGACGAGTTTGCAAATGCCAATGGTGTTGAGAATCCTAGCGAATTGGCTATAGATGGTACTTATTCTCGAAAACTTTCAGAGTATTTGGGCCTAGGTGTGACGCTTCGCTTCATATGGTCCAATCTAGCTGGAAATATCACAGGAGCTCCTGAAGCAAGCGCAGGGACTAGCATTGCTGTGGATCTGGGGATGTATTACAATCGGCCTTTGGTTCTATCTGGAAGAAATGCTGAGCTATCCTTCGGCGCACATATTTCAAATATTGGTCAGAAAATAACGTACAGTTCGGAAAGCAATGAGAATTTTATCCCTGCAAACCTACGGCTTGGTTCAGCTTTCAAAACAGAACTAGATCCATACAATAGTTTGACGTTCGCATTTGACATAAATAAGTTGATGGTTCCAACACCACCGATTTTCCGTGTAGATGAAGATGGTAATTTCGTACTTGATAGCAACGGAGAGCGTGAGATTGCCGAAGGCAAAGACCCAAATCGACCGCTACTATCTGGTACCTTTGGTTCATTTGGAGATGCACCCAGAGGATTTGAAGAAGAAATTCAGGAACTTACTTACAGCGTAGGTATGGAATACTGGTATCGAGATCTTTTTGCAGCCAGGGTTGGATACTTTTCAGAGCATGAAAACAAAGGAGATCGTAAATATTTTACGGTAGGTGCTGGTTTCAGGTACCAGATCTTTGGCTTTGACTTTTCTTACCTAATTCCTCAAGGGCAAGACCATCCTCTTGCAGACACACTAAGACTATCATTGCTATTCAATCTGGACCAACAAGGAGACGAAGGATAGCTTTTTCTTAGATTTCAAAATCTGTCTGGTTGAAAGGCAATTTGTCCTTGGACTTCTGTCTATTTTAGCCGAAAATTTAACCTATGCAATCACTTTCTACCCGGATTCAACGAATCCCTGAATCCGCTACGCTAGCCATGGCTGCCAAAGCCCGTGAAATGAAGGAAAAAGGGATTGAGGTCATCAGCTTGAGCCTAGGTGAACCGGATTTTAAGACTCCTCAACACATACAGGAAGGCGCAATTGAGGCGATCAATTCTCAAAAGTACTTTTCCTATCCGCCAGTAAACGGCTACTTAGATCTTCGGGAGGCTATTTCCGAAAAATTTTCCAGGGACAATGGTTTATCATATGGACCAAATCAAATTGTGGTTTCCAATGGCGCTAAGCAATCAATTGCTAACGTTTTCATGGCTATTCTCAATCCTGGGGATGAAGTGATCGTGCTTACTCCCTACTGGGTGAGCTATTCTGCCATGGTGTTGCTTGCGGAAGGCACACCAAAATTTGTAAAAGGTAGCTTTGAGAATGACTTTAAGGCCACCGCCGATCAGGTAAAAGCAGCGATTACTGATAAAACAAAAGCCATTATTTTCTCCTCACCGTGCAATCCTACCGGTTCTGTGTTCACCAAAGAAGAGCTTACGGGCATTGCTGAGGTACTCAAGGACCGGGAGGACATTATGGTGATCTCCGATGAGATTTATGAGATGATCAATTTTGGACCAGAGCATGTGAGCATAGGTGCATTAGAAGGTATGATTGATCGTACCATTACGGTAAATGGATTTTCGAAAGGATATGCTATGACCGGATGGCGAGCGGGATATATCGGGGCTCCTACATGGGTCGCAAAAGCCTGCAATAAAATGCAAGGTCAGTATACTTCAGCCAATTGTTCTATCGCACAAAGAGCCGCGTATACAGCACTTACCTCGGGCAATGAATCAAGCTTAAAAATGGCAGAAGCTTACAAGCATAGAAGATCATTGGTTCATGGGCTACTTTCTGAAGTTCCGGGATTTGAAGTTAATATGCCGCAGGGTGCTTTCTATTTCTTCCCGAATGTTAAACATTATTTGGGCACCTCGACTGAGAATGTAAAAATCGACTCTGTAAATGATCTTTGTCTTTATTTACTGGAAGACGCAAATGTGTCCCTAGTGACTGGAGAGGCTTTTGGCGATCCAGAGTGTTTAAGGCTTTCCTATGCAGCCTCAGAAGAGGATCTGAAGATGGCTATCGCCAAGATAAAAGGGTCCTTGTCCAAGTTATCGTAGCACCTAATCTAGATTCACCAGTTTTTAGTGATTACCTTCTCCTATGTTAAGCAAATCAAAAAATAGGTTGGTTTGATATTTTGGCGTTAATTTAATGTGGCTTAAGACGCAAGAAAAATGCTACGTTATGTCCTTACAACAGTAATTTTTGGTCTAGCCACCGATCTGGTAAAATCTCAGACTGCTGAGAATGGAATATTAGATCTCTCGGAAGTCAACCTGGAGAATAATCTAGTCACGCTCAGTGGTGAATGGGAGTTCTATTGGGAGGAGTTGGCCCTTCCTGATGAGATAGATAAGCTGGATAAGGATTATTACCCATTTCCGAAGCTTTGGAATAACGGAACTAGTAAAAACGGTAAAAGCCTTGATTCTAAAGGCTATGCCACCTACCGGCTTAAAGTTGTATTGCCCCCTCGAACGCCTCCCCTTGCACTTTCAGTAAGCGAGATGTATTGCTCATATAAACTCTACTACAATGGATTTGAGTTTGAGCGAAATGGCATTCCAGGGAAAACCAAAGAGCTTTCGGTACCGGACTGGATACCTAAGACAACCAACATGTCAAAGTTTTCTGATACTGCTGAGTTTGTACTTCAAGTATCCAATTTTCACCATACCAAAGGAGGGTCTCTGGAACCCATCATTATTGGTGACAGAACGAAGCTTATGGCCAAGCGAGACTTTAATTTTAGCTATGACTTTCTACTAAGCGGAAGTCTTATCATGGGTGGCCTGTTTTTCCTTGGGTTGTTTCTCTTTGGTCAGCACGAAAAATCAGTACTCTTCTTTGCGCTTTTCTGCTTGACGTTTAGCTACAGAATGGTAGGAAGTGACGAATATGCTTTTCATGCGCTGTATCCTGGCATGTCCTGGAATCTGCTGATTCGCAGCGAATATCTCTCCCTATTTATCCCGGTAGGCATCTTTACGATCTATAGCTATTCGCTCTATCCAAAAGACAGCAATAAGTGGATTTTACTAGGTTTTTCAGCGATCAGTGGCCTCTTTTCTCTCTTCGCTGTATTTACCCCTCCTGTATTTTTCACAAAACTGGTAGAGCCCTATATGGTGCTTATTCTGCTAGCAATATTCTATATGATTTACGTGTATTGGCTAGCTTATAGGAGAAATCGAACAGGGGCACAATACGCTTTTGCAAGTACTGGGATTGTTTTTATCGTAGCAGTATACCTCATGTCTGTGTATTTGTCTCCGGTGAGAGAAAATACATTCCTCACATTTGTTGGGTTTATTCTATTCTTCTTTTTCCAGTCTTTGATTCTCTCTTTCCGATTTGCCAGTTCCCTTCGTCAGGCAAAGGAAAGCGCAGAAACAGCCTCCAAGGCGAAAACAGATTTTCTTAGCACCATTTCACATGAAATTCGTACGCCGCTCAATGCAGTGGTAGGTATGTCTCACTACCTTATGAGCGAGGACCCCCGCAAAGACCAGGTAGAAAGTCT